>JAGRGP010000107.1 GCA_020445415.1 Gammaproteobacteria bacterium
CAGAACCATTGTTTCCGGTGTGCCGATGAAGGGTACGGGGGAGACCTGGTAATGTTGCAGCCGGCGGCGGCCCCCGCGGTCTATGCCCGGGCTTGGCTCGAGGGCAGGTTGTCAACGCACCGCTTGGAGAACTATCGGCGTGAGCTGCAGCCCGGTGGCGGGCTGCCCTCTTATACCCATCCTCGCTTGTTACCCGATTTCTGGCAGATTCCCACCGCGTCCATGGGACTGGCTTCGCCCGCGGCAATCTATCAGGCGCGTTTCGCCAGGTATCTGGAGCAGCGGGGATTGAAGCCCAGCAATGGCGGTAAGGTGTGGTGCTTTATCGGAGATGGAGAGGCCGATGAGCCAGAGGTTCTGGGCACCCTCAATATCGCGGCCCGGGAGCAATTGGATAATCTAATCTTGGTGATCAACTGCAATCTGCAGAGCCTGGACGGGCCGGTAAGAGGTAATGGCAAGATCATCCAAGAACTGGAGGGTAATTTCCGCGGTGCGGGTTGGAACGTCATCAAGGTTATCTGGGGTGGGGAATGGGATAGCCTACTGGCCAGGGACCGTCAGGGCGATTTGGTGCAGCGGATGGAACAGCTGGTGGATGGAGACTACCAGTATCTATCGGTAATCGCGGGGGCAGAACAACGCCAGCTATGGGTGCAGAACGCCCCACGGCTCAACGCGCTGTTCTCCCCGCTGAGCGACCCTGATATTGCCGCTATGCGGCGCGGCGGTCAGGACCCCAGAAAGGTCTATGCGGCTTATCGTAAGGCGATGGACGGCAACGGCAGGCCAACCGTGGTTCTCATCAAGACAGTCAAGGGAGATGGTATGGGGCCGGCCTGTCAGGGACGTAATACCACGCATGTCAAGAAACAGCTTACTACCGAGGAGCGCCGAGCCTACGCCAAACACCTGGGGATCCCACTGCCTCAAGCGGCGATTGATCGGGCGGAATTTTACCGCCCCGCCGAGGATAGTGAGGAGCTTCGCTACCTCCGGGAACGGCGGCAGCGGTTGGGTGGTTTCGTGCCCACCCGCCGTGTGGATTGTCCGTCACTGACCGCGCCGGCTGTGGAGCGGTTTCACGAGTTTCTGGCCGGCACCGGGAACCGCGAGGTTTCGACCACCATGGCGATGGTGCGTTTGTTGACCCAGTTATTGAAGGATCCTGTTATCGGTAGATATATCGTCCCCATCGTGCCGGATGAAGCGCGTACCTTTGGGTTGGACTCCCTGTTCGGTACGGCGGGAATTTACTCGCCGATGGGACAAAATTTTACACCAGTGGATAGCGGCAGTCTGCTGAGTTACCGGCAGGCTCCCGATGGCCAGATACTTCAGGAGGGTATTTGTGAGATTGGGGCCATCTCCTCGTTCATGGCGGCAGGCAGTGCCTATGCGACCTATGGGGTGCCCACCATTCCCTGTTATTTTTTCTATTCCATGTTCGGCTTTCAGCGGGTAGGCGATAGCATCTGGGCTTGCGGGGATATCATGTGTCGGGGATTCCTCTTTGGTGGCACGGCGGGTAGGACTACCCTCAACGGTGAGGGACTTCAGCATCAGGATGGCCACTCGCATATTCTCTCCGGCACGGTACCCAGTCTGAAAAGCTACGATCCTGCCTTCGCCTACGAGTTGGTGGTGATCGTTCAGGATGGCATCCGCCGCATGTATCAGCTACAGGAGAACCACTTTTACTACATTACGCTTTACAACGAGAATTACCCCATGCCTGCCATGGGGCAAGCCAAGCAGGTAGAAGAGGGTATTGTGCGGGGTATCTATTGCTACCAACGGGGCGGAGATAACCAAGGGCCGTCTCCGAGGGTGCACCTGCTGGCCAGTGGCCCGCTGGTGGTGCGGGCGCTGGAGGCACAACGGTTGTTGATGGAGCTGAGGATTGTGGCGGATGTTTGGAGTGTAACCAGTTTCACCGAACTCTACCGAGATGCCGCGGAGGCGGAGCGCTGGAACCGATTGCACCCCCTGGATCCTCCCAAGCAGCCCTATATCGCCAAGGTGTTTGCTCGGGAGAGCGGAATCTTCACGGCGGTGACCGACTATTTGAAATCCCTCCCGGCCAGCCTGGCTCCTTGGATACCCGGACGCTATCAGGTGCTCGGAACGGACGGTTATGGACTGAGTGAGTCACGGTCTGCTTTGCGCGATCATTTTGAAATCGATGCCCGGTATATGGTGGTCGCGGCATTGTACGGCCTTCGTCTGGAGGGTGCCGTGACACCTGAGCAGCTTTCGGCGGCACTCGAACGGTTGGGGATTGATCCGGAGAAGCCTTCCCCCATGGAGGTGTGACCGGCATGATCGAAACGTTGCTGCTGCCCAGCCTTGGGGAGGGGATCGGGAGTGGAACAATCGTTTCCGTATCGGTGGAACCGGGGGCGCGAATCGCCGCCGGTCAGCCGCTGTTCGATGTGGAAGCCGACAAAGTCAGTGTCGAGATCCCGGCCACCATGGCGGGGGAGGTTCTGGATGTGTTCGTATCTGCGGGCGACGAGGTCTCCGTTGGAGCACCACTGGCCACCATTCGTTCCGATCGACTGCAGCAGTATGAAGGTGCCAGCAGCGCTGAATCCGGAGGGGAGGATAAAATCCGGCAGCCAGGTGACTCATCGGCAGCCCCGCGAACACTTCCCGCGCCGAGGCGAGAGTGGTGTCATCCGGTCCTGGAGCGGGCCCCGGTTCCGGCGGGTCCCGGGGCCCGGCGCATGGCACGGGAGCTGGGCATCGCCATTCACGCCGTACCAGGCAGCGGCAGGCGAGGGCGTATTAGTCGGCAGGATGTGCTGAACCACGCACGCCATCGGTTGCACCCTGATGGGGCCGGGCATACTCCCGAGCTGGATTCTGGCGCTTTACCCAGTCTATCCCGGTTCGGCAGGGTGGAACGAATTTCTCTGGACAGCGTGCAGCGGGCTACCGCCCGTAACATGGCTCGTTCTTGGCGGGAGGTGCCCCATGCTTGGCTGGAGCGCTACATCGACATCACCGAGTTGGATCGTTACCGCCGCCACCTAGAAAACGAAAAACCTTCCCTGACCAGCTATCTGGTGAAGGCATTGGGCAACGCCATGACCGCGTATCCCGAGTTTAACTCGTCCATCGACATGATCGGTGGGTATGTAGTGCGGCGCCACTATCTGGATATTGGTGTGGCAGTCGATACCCCGAGAGGCTTGGTGGTACCAGTAATCAGAGAGGTGCAACGTCGCTCGGTAGGGGAGGTGGAAGCCGAATTGAAACGGCTTACCAAAGCGGCCTTTGAAAATCAGCTGGATGGGGAGGCATTTCAAGGTGCGGGAATGACCCTTAGCAATTTGGGTGGCAGAGGGATCGACGCCGTATTCCCCCTGATTAACTGGCCCCAGCCGGCGATCCTTGGTATCGCCAGTGCCCGCTGGGTGAGGGTATTCACCGACGAGGGTGCCGGTCGGCAGTGCCTACAGCTACCCGTAACTCTGGCCATCGACCATAGGGTGCTCAATGGCGCCGCCGGAGTACGATTTCTCAATCATCTCGCGGATGCGCTGCAGTGTCCGGATACCCTCGGGTAAGCCTGTTGCTGTCAGTTGGCGGTAGCGGTCAGGATGGCCCTGATCGGGGCGGGGTGACCTTCCAGGGTATGGAGTGGATCGTCCGGGCACAAGAATCGGGACAACGATTCAAACCGCATCCACGCCGTGGAGCGTTGCTCGGCGGTGGTGGTGCGGCTGATGTCTACCACCCTGATCTCGTCGAAACCACAGCGTTTCAGCCAGCCAATGAGTGCCTCAGGGGTAGGAATAAACCAAACATTGCGCATCTTGGCATAACGGCCTCGGGGCACTAGCACCTCTTGTTTTCCCCCTTCGATAACCAGCGTCTCCAGCACCAACTCACCACCCGGTTTCAGGCATCCACTGAGTTCTAATAGATGATCTATGGGAGATCTGCGGTGGTAGAGCACACCCATGGAGAATACCGTATCGAAGGCGCGCAGTTCCGTGGGTATCTGTTCGATGCCCACGGGCAACAGATGGACCGGCCAATGGTCGCCAAGAAAGTGGCGTACCGCGAGAAACTGCGCCAGGTAGAGTTGGGTGGGGTCGATGCCGATCACGAGTTTAGCGCCGGCACCGGCTGCCCGCCAACAGTGGTAACCATTCCCGCAGCCAACGTCCAGTATCCGCCGCCCGGTCAAGGGCCGAATTGCCCCCGCCAGCCGCGACCATTTCCAGTCTGAACGCCACTCGCTATCGATGTCTACTCCGTGGAGTCGGTAGGGCCCCTTGCGCCAGGGATGCAATTGTTGCAACAGGCTTGCTAGCCGAGCTCGGCTTTCCTCCTCTAGTGGCGTCCGGGAGGCAGCCAGAATGGTACCGTTGTTCAGGTCAACAATGTCGGCGCTTACGGGGGGTAGCGCCTCCAGTGTCGCTAGCCAACGAGGCAGGTCACCATGGGGGTTATGATGGAAGATCGCATCCAGTTGTGCTGAGAGGATCTGTGCCCAGCGAGTCAATCCTTCGTTCTCCATCCAGACCAGCGAGCGGTAGCTGATCAACGGCGGGCTACCAAGGAAACGAAATTGAAGCACTGAAACCAAAGATCGCTACGGCCAAAGCCGGCTTTGGCCAATCGGTCACGATGGCAGTCGAGACTTTCCGGAATCAACACGGCCTCAAGAGCTGAGCGTTTACGGCTGATCTCCAGGTCGTTGTACCCGTTAGCCCGCTTGAAGGCGTGGTGCATCTCTATCTGTAACCGCTCCGCCTCGGGATCGGTAAAGGCGAGTTTTTCCGAAAGCACCAGAATGCCACCCGGGCGCAGTCCATTGTAAATGCGGACAAGCAACTCCAGGCGTCGCCTTGGCTGGATGAACTGGAGGGTGAAATTGAGGACCACCAACGAGGCGTTCTCGATGTTGGTTTCCAATACATCGGCACAAATCAGGGTCACCGGTACCGGTAATTTAAGCTGCGCAAGGCGCGCGCCGGCCCGCTTCAGCATGGCGGGAGAGCTATCGATACCGAAGATACGACACGGAGTCTTCGCGGCACCACGGGAAATAGCCGCCGACGAGGCACCGAGAGAGCAGCCCAGATCGTAGCAATGACTGCCAGGTTGGACATACTGCCCGGCCAATACGGCGGTCATATCGATAACGGTTGAATAACCCGGGATGGACCGTCGGATCATGTCCGGAAATACCCGCGCCACGCGCTCGTCAAATGCAAAGCTGGAGAGGGGGCGCTTGGGGTCGGCGTAGAGATCGTCTCGTGGTTCTTGTTTGGGCATTGGTTATGATTGCAATCACAATACAGCGTGGGGACGGCACGCTTGATATTTCCCAGCGGATTATGCCATTTTCACTCGGTGGCTGTCCTTTCGACTGAATCGAGAACACTACACCGAACCCTATGCTTAGTTTTGATCGTTGAATTATCGGGGTGGTGGGGCCAACCGGGTGTCATAACAACAACCAAAGGGGATCTGAATGTCGACAATTGACCAAGAAGCCTATCTGAAAGCCTGGAATTTTGCCTGCCATGCTCATCGCTTTCAAAAACTTCCCGGATCCGATACCCCCTATGTGAATCACGTCGGCAGTGTGGCGATGGAGGTGATGGTGGCGCTATCCCGGGAAACAGTCGACCAGCCCGACCTGGCGGTGCAGTGCGCATTGCTCCACGATGTCTTGGAAGATACGGATACTGGGTTCGATGCATTGCGAAGTCACTTCGGCCCGGATATTGCCCAGGCGGTGTTGTCTCTGAGCAAGGATGCCAGTCTTCCGGATAAACGTTCCCAGATCGAGGAGAGCATCACCCGGATCAGACAACAGCCCCGCGAGGTATGGATAGTCAAGCTGGCCGATCGCATCACCAATCTGCAGCATCCGCCATCTCACTGGGATGGAGTGAAGATCCGCCACTACCGAGAAGAAGCGATGCTGATTCACAGGTCGCTGGGTAACGCCAGTGAGTATTTGGCCAATCGCCTGGCAGAAAAAATCGATAGTTACAGAAGATATTTGACAGCATAGAAAAAAGCCCGGCAGGAATGCCGGGCCAGAAGCAAAAACCACCATTAATGGAGGTCGGAGGAGATAAAGCCGGAGGAACCTACCCTTACATCAATGTCACCAGCTAGCTAGGTTCCTTCAAACTTGAGCTAGATTAAACCAGGTTTGGCGCCCCCGCTCATTGACAATTGTCAAGATTCACTATCCACCGGCAGCGGCGGAATGGAGTAGGTACCCGTTGCGTGAGCAACCAGTTCCCGGTCTGAGCCGGTAAGTACCGACACTTCCAGCACCGCCAGCCGTTTGCCCAGTTTGATGATGCTGCCTTCGGCCACTAGGTCGGTCATTGCCGGGCGGCGGAGAAAATTAATGTTGAAGCTGGTGGTCACCGCCAGTTTGACTTTACCTATCAGCCCAAGCACCACCGCGTACATACAAGCGTCCGCGAGCATCATCATGTGAGGACCCGAGATCGTCCCACCGGGACGGGTGGAGTCGTCATGGTATGGTAAACGCATCACCGCGCTGCCGGCGTCGATGTGTTCCAATCTCATACCCATGTCATGCGCCCAACGCAGTTCGTCCCGGACGATGTCGTTAAACTCCTCAGCGGTCAGTTTTGTCATGCCGATTTTCCTAATCACCGGATTCTGGCAATGCCCCAGTGGACCCGAACCCTAGATGTAATAATTGACGTTTACGTAAACGTAATTATACTTCCGATGGTTAAAGGGTCAATCCCGAGTGTGTTATATTTCCCGTTTTGGCAGCCTGTTTACAAAACTATCAAAAAGGTGAGGGATGAAAATACTGGTCGCAGTCAAACGTGTCGTGGACTACAACGTTAAGATTCGGGTCAAGGCGGATCAGAGCGGAGTGGAACTGAGCAATGTAAAGATGTCCATGAATCCTTTCGACGAGATCGCGGTGGAAGAGGCGATTCGTATGAAAGAGGCCGGAAAAGCGGCAGAGGTGATTGCTGTCTCCCTGGGCCCGAGCCAATGCCAAGAGACTATCCGATATGCGCTGGCGTTGGGGGCCGACCGGGGTATTCTAATTGAGAACGAAGAGACTTTGCAGCCGTTGGCGGTGGCCAAGTTGCTCGCCCATCTGGTGGAACGGGAGCAACCCGACTTGGTGATCCTCGGCAAACAGGCAATCGATGATGACAGCAATCAAACCGGCCAGATGCTTGCGGCATTGCTGGGATGGCCACAAGGCACCTTTGCCTCTAAGGTCGAATTGGGGGAGGGTAGTGCCAACATTACCCGCGAAGTGGATGGAGGCCTGGAGACCGTTCAGTTGCGGTTGCCGTTGGTGCTTACCGTGGATCTGCGGCTTAACGAGCCGCGCTATGCGAAGCTTCCGAATATCATGAAGGCGAAAAAAAAGCCGTTGGAAGTGATTGCCGCGGGGGACACCGGCGTGGATATCCGCCCTCGCCTGAAAACATTGAAGGTGTCGGAGCCCGCTCAGCGCCAGGCCGGTATCAAGGTGAGTAGTGTCTCTGAACTGATCGATAAGTTGCGCAACGAGGCGAAGGTGATCTCATGACGATTCTGGTTATAGCTGAGCACAATAACAACGAACTTAAGCCCGTTACTTTAAACACGGTCACGGCTGCTCAGGCAATCGGTGGGGAAATCGATTTGCTGGTAGCCGGATGCGATTGTGGAGGGGTGGCGGAAACTGCCTCCCGGGTAGCCGGCCTGAGCCGGGTATTGGTAGTGGACCATGATCATTACCGCCACCCGTTGGCGGAGGGCCTGGCAGGCTTGGTGGTGGGGTTGGCGGATAGTTACAGTCATGTATTGGCTCCCGCCACTACCAACGGGAAGAATTTTATGCCACGGGTGGCAGCTTTGCTGGATGTCGCTCAGATTTCCGATATTGTGGCGGTCGAATCTGCCGATACCTTCGTGCGACCCATTTATGCGGGGAACGCCATGGAGACCGTGCAGAGCGAGGATCGTATCAAGTTGATCACCGTGCGTACCACGGCATTCGATGCGGCGGCAGCGGATGGTGGCGAGGCGGCCGTGGAATCCCTGGCAGCGGGAGAAGGGTTTTCGGGATCTGCATTCATCGGTGAGGAATTGACGGTTTCAGAACGCCCGGAACTAACCAGTGCGAAGATCGTGATCTCCGGTGGCCGGGGCATGGGAAATGGAGAAAACTTCAAGCTTATCGAAGCGGTTGCGGACAAGTTGAACGCGGCTATCGGTGCCTCGCGAGCAGCGGTGGATGCCGGATTTGTGCCCAACGATTACCAGGTTGGGCAGACCGGAAAGATCGTGGCACCAGAGCTCTATATCGCCGTTGGTATTTCGGGAGCCATTCAACATCTGGCGGGGATGAAGGAGAGCAAGGTCATTGTTGCCATTAACAAGGACGAGGAGGCACCGATCTTTCAAGTGGCGGATTACGGACTGGTAGCCGACCTCTTCGATGTGCTTCCGGAGATGGCGGAATCGCTGTGAACTGCTGAGGCGATCCCCAAGCACTCGGAGACCCAAGGTGACCGCACCCCTTGAGGGGCTCAAGGTACTCGAGTTGGCCCGCATATTGGCGGGTCCCTGGGCGGGACAAACGTTGGCAGACTTGGGAGCCGATGTGATCAAGGTGGAGAGTCCCGATGGTGACGATACCCGTCGCTGGGGGCCACCGTTCGTTTCCCGGGGAGATGGGTGCCGGGACGCCGCCTATTTTCACGCCTGCAACCGGGGTAAACGGTCGATTTCCGTCGACCTGCGCAGTCCATCCGGTCAGTCGGTGGTGCGCCGGTTAGCCGAGCGGAGCGACGTGTTGATCGAGAATTTCAAGGTGGGTGGCCTTGCCTCGTTCGGCCTGGATTACCAAAGCTTACGCGAACTGAACTCCAAACTCGTCTATTGCTCCATCACCGGTTTTGGCCAAAGCGGCCCCTATGCGCATCGGTCCGGATATGATTTCCTGATCCAAGGAATGGGTGGCATCATGGATTTAACCGGATCCCCCGGGGGAGAGCCCCAGAAGGTGGGAGTAGCTTTTGCCGACATCTTTACCGGTCTGTATGCGGTGATCGCCATTCAGGGGGCCTTGGCCGAGCGGGAACACAGCGGTCTCGGTCAGTTCATCGACATGGCTCTGCTTGATTGCCAAGTTGCCGTACTGGCCAACCAGGCGCTCAACTTCCTCGTTTCCGGAAACAATCCGGCGCGATTGGGTAATGCGCACCCCAATATTGTTCCTTATCAGGTATTCGAGTCTGCTGATGGTCATTTGATTGTGGCCGTGGGGAACGACCGGCAGTTCCTGCAACTTTGCAGGGTATTATCGCTGGAACATATCGCGACCGATCCCCGCTTCCGCAACAATGAGGCCCGGGTGGGCCACCGCGAGGCGTTAATTCCGGCCCTGGCGGGCGCCATCGCGGGTTACCGACGGGATGATCTCCTCCAACGGCTGGAGCGGGTGGGCGTACCGGCGGGCCCCATCAACACTGTCACCGAAGTCTTTGCCGATCCCCAGGTGGTGCACCGGCGCCTCAGGCTGGATATTCCGGACGCTGGAGAAGGCAAGACCATCCCCGGGGTACGAGTTCCGATCTGTTTTTCCAGGAACCGGCTTTCTCCAAGTCGGCCGGCGCCCCGGCTGGGTGAACATACTACCGAGATTCTTCGTGAGATCGGCATGGAAGGCGCGTTGGGGTGATAACCGGCGGTCAGGCAGTTGTCGCGTTTCTCGAGGCACAGGGGGTCGAGCGGCTGTTCTGCGTGCCGGGAGAAAGTTTTTTGCCAGTGTTGGATGCTTTGTACGATTCATCCATACGGGTGATTGTCTGCCGCCATGAAGGGGCCGCCGCGATGATGGCTGAAGCCACCGGAAAACTTACCGGTAGGCCTGGCGTGGCTTTGGTAACCCGGGGGCCCGGAGCAACCAATGCCAGCGCCGGAGTCCATGTGGCCGAACATGATTCCAGTCCGATGCTACTGTTGGTGGGTCAGGTCCGACGGGGCCTGCGGGGCAGAGGGGCGTTTCAGGAGCTTGATTATCGGTCACTGTTTGGGGGCATGGCGAAGTGGGTCGGGGAAATCGATGCCGCCGAGCGTATCCCGGAATTGTTTTCCCGGGCATTTCATACGGCCATGAGCGGCCGCCCCGGCCCTGTCGTCTTGGTGCTCCCCGAGGATATATTAAGCGAACAGACCCAGCGCCAACAGCTATCGAAGGTAGAGGTAGCGGAAAGTGCCCCGGCCTCTGAACAGATAGCGGCGCTGGGGAGGCTGTTGGGGGGTGCCCGACGCCCCATGATGATACTCGGTGGAACGAGATGGAGCGCGGCGGCGGTGGTTGCCGCTAGCGAATTTTCCGAACGATGGGATCTCCCCGTTGCCTGCTCATTCCGCCGCCAGATGCTTTTTGACCACCTTCATCCCAATTACGCCGGAGATATCGGCCTGGCCATCAATCCCCGGCTGGCGGCACGCCTCACCGAATCCGATCTTTGGCTGTTGATTGGCGGCCGTTTCGCGGAAAGCCCCTCCCAGGGTTACCGCCTGCTGGCAATACCTGGTGCCGATGGGAAACTGGTGCATGTGCACCCAGGGGCCGAGGAGCTGGGCAGAGTCTACCATCCCATACTCTCTTGTCATGCAACTCCCGGGGCATTTTTTCAGTCGGTAACCAACCTCAATCCCCCTGCGAAGCCTCCTTGGTCGTCGTCGGTCCCTCTGGCGCACGCGGAGTATATCGCTTGGTCGGAGCAGTGGTTAGAGTCCCCGGGCCACGTGCAGATGAGGCAAGTTATGGCGTGGTTGGAAGACCATTTGCCGGTGGACGCGGTGCTGACCAACGGCGCGGGAAACTATGCCACCTGGCTGCATCGTTTCCATCGTTTCCGACGGTACGGCACCCAAGTTGCTCCGGTATCGGGTTCGATGGGATACGGGTTGCCCGGGGCTATTGCCGCCAAGCTTTTGCATCCGAATCGACTGGTTATCTGCTTTGCGGGTGATGGCTGCTTCCAGATGACTGGGTTGGAATTTGCGACCGCCGTGCAATATGGGATAAACGTGATCGTGCTGGTCATCGACAACGGTATTCATGGGACGATTCGCATGCACCAGGAACGGCGCTATCCCGGTCGGGTTATCGCCAGCCAATTGAGTAATCCGGATTTTGCGGCATTTGCCAGACTCTGTGGCGGGCATGGGGAAACCGTGGAACGAACTGAAGAATTTGGCCCGGCGTTTCAGGAGGCGCTAGCTGCCGAAAAACCGGCCATTATCCATTTGAAAGTCGACCCTGAAGCGATCTTGCCCGGTCTCTCCTTGACGCAGCTTCGCGGTATGCGGGCCGGTGAAGGAGCCAGGTAACGCTTTAGCGGCGGCAAACTTCACTTCGCTCCATGCCAATTCACCGCGCAGATCCCGCCAGAAGCTGGTATATTTTCAGAATACAAGTGCCCGGCACCATTTAGCCGTTTCCCCACAGCGATACCCGGCAGGCAAGGGCAATCAGCGGCAGGTAGTGGGTGGCCTGCGAAGTGATTAATTTTCCCGGTGTTTGATGACGGCGATTGTAGTCAAGGATCTGGTTGAATCGCTAGATGTCGGGCAGATCCTTCCCCCCGAGTACGCCCAGTATCGGCCCCTGCTGGCGGATGCGTTGTGCTTTTTTATCGAGCGATTGCCCAAACGGAGGCTGGCTGGGATCATCGCTCAGCAACTCGGTCTGCACAGTGAGGCTAGTTTCGCGGAACGCGCCCTCAGCCTTTTTCATCAGTGCCCCACATTGCACAAGCTCGGCCAGATCGTTGCCCGCGACCGCCGGCTTTCCCAGCCCTTGCGGCATTGTCTGCAGCAGTTGGAATCGGTAGCTCCAAAAACCGTCTTGGAGGAAATTCCGCCGAAATTACTGGCGCGCTTACGTAGCATCAACGGTATCCAACTGTCTGTACAACCGCTGGCCGAAGCCAGTGTCGCCGTGATTTTACCCTTCGTCTGGCGTGACAGTACGGGCCTCGATCAGCATGGGGTGTTCAAGGTGCTCAAGCCCGGGGTAGAAGAACGCCTCGGTGATGAGCTCGAGATTTGGGGCGAGTTGGGGACGTTTTTAGAAGATCGTTGCGAACGATACGGGCTTCCGTTGCTGGACTATCGCGAAACTCTCGATAGCATGCGCCTCCTGCTGGGCCAGGAGGTCTGCTTCGAGCGTGAGCAGCAACACTTAAAGGAGGCTGCCGAATTTTACCGACATGACCACACCGTGGTTATTCCTCGGTTGTTACCCCATTGCTCTGCCCGGGTAACCGCGATGGAGCGCATCCAAGGCCGTAAGGTCACGGATACCGGAATGTCGTCCCAGGCATGCCGGCACTTTGCTGAAACACTCATTGACGCGATGATCGCCAGGCCATTCTGGGCCCTCGGCGATATGGCTTTGTTTCATGCCGATCCCCATGCCGGTAATCTTTTCTGCACGCCCCGCAATCAACTGGCGATACTCGACTGGACGCTTGTCGGGCGCCTGGAAAAAGGGCAGCGCATCGATATGATGCAGATCGTCCTGGGTGGGTTGTCTCACGATCGGGGACGAATTTGCCGAGCGTTGCGCCGGTTGGGCCGCACTCGGCCGGACGAATCACGACTACAGGATAGTGTGGCTCGGGCCATGAAGAGACTCCGCCAGGGTAGCATCCCGGGGTTTGATTGGTCACTGCGTCTGCTCGATGACATTGCCCTGTCCAACACCATGGCCTTTCCAGAAAATCTGATGCTGTTCCGGAAGTCACTCCTTACGCTGTCTTCGGTCATCGAGGATGTTGCCAGTGGCGCCTCGATAGACAGCATCCTGTTGAGTTCCGGTTTGCGGAGATTCTGTAGCGAACTCCCGGCACGGGTGATGTCCGATCTGGATTCGCGGGCCTTGGGGACTCATGTTTCCAATCTCGATTTGATGACACTTTGGGTAAACTCGCCAAATTCCGCGGCGGCTTACTGGTTGGGGGCCTGGCAAGACTACCTGGATCTCATGAGCGAATCAGGCCGGCCTAAGGCCTAACTAGATCCTCGAGAAATTCCGTGGTTTCGCTAAGGGCCCGTCTCGATGACTTTAGCCACTTAAAGAACAGAAAACCGTGATTTGCCCTCACTCCCTCGCCGAAAAACAGTTTCCGATAGGGGGTACCCGCGCTATCCAAGACTTCGGCAAATGCCACGGACTGGGAAAACAGGCCATCCCGTTGGCCTGCGCACAGAAATACTGGGGGTAGCCCAGGCACAACATGCTTGATTGGAGAGGCGATTTGAGAATTGGCCGTATACCGTTCCGGGTCGCTTCCCAGGAAGCTGTGCGCATACAGTTTGATAAAGGGAAGGGGTGCCTGCAGCACGGTATCGAAATCGAATACGCCGTAAAAAAGCAGCAGTCCCTTGATGGGAACGCGGTTGCTTGGTTCTTTAACCCCTATCATCTCGAAGAGATGTTTCTTGCGTAGCGCACAGGCATACCAGGAGGCAATCTGAGCACCCGCGGAATCTCCCGCCAATACGACCGCTGACGGATCTCCTCCAAAACGCTCCAGGTTGTGATAGATCCAGTCGATCGCGTGAACCGCATCCTGAAGTGGTGCTGGAAACCGTGCCGCCGGCGCCAACCGATAGTTTACGTTAAAGGTCATGAAGCCGTTTCTGGTAAGATTAGCAGCAATTCCGTCATAGATTCGCTTATCGGCGCTGATCCATCCCCCGCCGTGGAAATAGATCAATACGGGGCGAAGCGCTGGTTGGGTGGTAAGCGGTCTGAAGATATCCAGACGTTGCTCGGCTTCCGGTCCGTAGGACAGGTCCCGCTCTACGTTTAGGCTTTTCAGGCAGCCATAGTTAAGTAACCCACCGCCCAGCCGACCCCATAAATTGAAGAAGGTCTTTGCCGCATATGCCTTTGCGTCAAGGGTAGGGATCATTCGGGAATACTTGCGATTTGTGGAATAGGCATCATCATATTCTTATCCGCAGACCAAGAAATCGGTGCAGAAATCCCACCGGCTGTTAGTCTGGCATCGATGTTTGACCGGGGCCCCTCTGGGCAGGGATGCAGAAAGAGGTTTCATTCTGTATTTTTGCGTGCAGTCAATTACACTGCTTTTTTGTGGATAAATCCATGCCCAAGCCGATAAGCAAGCCATGACCACAGCACCCGATCCCTATTTTCTCAAGCTGAATGGTTACGGCTTTCGCCCTTACCAGCATAGCAAGGACGAAATACCCGTATGTAAGCTCTGTTGGCGCAATGCCTTGCCGGGAGGCAGGCCATTTCCATTGATTCCGGAAGCGGGCTCGGTTAGCTTCGGCCGGATTGTCACTGGTCCCTATGCCGAGTATGCGAGCCACTATTTTTATGTGGTCGATGAACTAACGAGCGGGAGACTGATTGCCTATTTTACCGGCGCCGACGGACAGGCGGTCAAAGCCGGTAAACGTGAAGTGCCTTGGATGCAATGGCGTGATAAGACTGCCAGTCATATTGCTGAAAAAGAGTTCGGTGAGATTTCCTTGAAGTTATATCTTCCGGTGAACGGTTATCTGGAAGGCCAAAAGTTTCTCTACACCCTGAGTCTTGGGACCCGGGCGCTACAGTTTCTGTTACACGCAAAGTTCAACAACGCACGGGAGATGCCAGAGGCACCCGTATGTCCGGAGTTCCATTTTCACGTGGCGGATGGACACCGTGGGCAGGGTATCGGCGGTCGATTGATCGAGCATTTTCTGCAGCAGTTTTCGGGCAAGCGCTATAAGCTTGTTTGCGCCCAGGTGACGCTATGCGACGGATACAAGACATTAGCGTACTACCGGAATATGTCCTACCGGGGTAAGAAACTTTGGACCGTCTACGACAAACGCGAGACAGCCATGTATATGGCGACTGAAAAAAAGGCCTGGGGCCTGGGGCCGACTGTGGAGAATGCAAGCCTCGTGGCAAATCGGAAGCGGCTCCTCGCATTTCTGGGGAGCCGTTCTCGGTCGGCTTAACGGCATTTGCCGATGGTCTGGGGCATCTGTGCGTAGCGGTGTTGAGATTTCCCATGGGTAGCCCTGATGGAGGCCGTTACCCCGGTGAATCGGCCAACCTAGTCTTGGAAGAATCGGGCAAAACTGGGGGCTGGCTCCCGAGGTGTGCGGTAACTGTTCGCGACGGCGTTTCGATCGGCGTACCCCAGTGCCATTCCACAGAGCAGAATGCTCTCCGCCGGATAACCGAGAGATTTTTTGACGATCTGCGGATATTCACCCAGAGACGCCTGCGGGCAGGTCGCCAGCCCCTCCTCCACAGCCATCAACATCACGGATTGGATGAACATGCCATAGTCCAAGAACGATCCGGTCTCCATGACCGGATCGAGGAAGAAGAACAGTACCACCGGTGCGTCAAAGGCGCGGTAGTTGGCAACCCATTGCTCTGTGCGTGCTTGCCTGTCCTCGGGGCCAATTCCCAAGGTTTCATAAAGTTGTAGCGCACAGGATTTACGCCGGCCTTGATAGGGAGGGCTCCAGTCCCGAGGGTAATAGGGGTAGTCCATGGCCCCCGGCTCCCCGCTGCGGAAAGCCGTTTCTATTTCGAGTTGTAACTTCAGCTTTTTCTGACCGGAGACGATTGCCACCTGCCAAGGTTGGGTATTGCCTCCTGAGGGGGCATGGCGTGCTGCATCGAGGATACGCTCAATGACTTCCCGCGCCACGTTTTGTGGTAGGAAGGCACGGACAGACTGGCGTTGCTCAAGGGCGGTTCTGACATTCATCTGCGACTCCGGGTGCGCGGGAACCAGTATCAGGCAAGCATTTTTGCCCATTAAAACCGGAGTTAATGGGGTGAGGCAAGCGGCAGGGCTGAAGCGATACCGAGTCCATTTGGCGCCACCTTATCCGCCATTGCTAACGGGCTGCGGCAGTCTTGGTTAGGGGCACCGCATAATCCAGAGGGTTGCTATTCAGGAAAATAATTCATACACTGCTCGCTACTTTCAAAGCCTCACGGATGAGACGAAAGCATGCCCCGTTCCATGGACAAGGACGCTGGGGACAGTGGCGCCATCGCATTGGTGCTGGTGGCCCGGTATCATGGCTTGTCGGCCGATCCCACTTCCATTCAACATCGCTATTCCCCCATTGGCCTCAGGCTCGGCGAAACGGAGCTACGTCGGGCCGCCGCTGATATCGGATTGAAAAGCATCGGCATTGACAGTGACTGGCGGCGGCTTTGCCGCCAAACTCCCTTACCCGTTATCGCGTTGTACAATGATGACCATTGGGTCGTGGTCGCCGCGGTGAGAGAAGGGCAAGTGCTGGTGCACGATCCCCATGAAGGGCGTCCCCACGAGCTTCCCGAATCAACGTTTCGTAGCGCCTGGTCGGGGCGGCTGCTCTTACTGGCGCCGATTGGTTCCGATTTCCACAGGGTACAGCGATTCGACTTCAGTTGGTTTATCCCTGCGTTGGTAAAATACCGCCGATTGTTCGGGCAGGTGCTGGTCGCCTCATGTGCCTTGCAGGTTCTCGCGCTCGCTACGCCGTTGTTCTTTCAGGTGGTCATGGACAAAGTGTTAGTACATCGGGGTTACACCACGCTCGATGTACTCGCTGTCGGATTGTTGATGGTGGCCCTTTTCGAGGCGCTGTTAGGGGGAATGCGCGGATACCTCTTCATCCATACCACCAACCGAGTCGACGTCGAGCTGGGTGCGCGCTTATTCCGTCACCTGCTGTCGCTGCCCATGGGGTATTTCGAAGTTCGCCGCACCGGTGATAGTGTCGCCCGGGTAAGGGAACTGGAAAATATCCGGCAGTTTCTTACCGGATCCGCCCTGACACTGGTTATCGATCTTGGATTTACCCTTATCTTTTTGTTGGTGATGTATTGGTACAGCCCAGTTCTCACTGCGATCGTCCTGCTATCGCTGCCCTGCTATCTGCTGCTATCTCTCGGGGTGACTCCACCGCTGCGCAGGCGTTTGAACCGCCGTTTTACCTGTGGGGCCCGCAACCAGGCATTTTTAGTAGAGGCAATAACGGGCATGAGAACGGTTAAGTCCCTTGCCCTGGAGGCGGTCATGCAGCGGCGCTGGGAGACGCAGCTGGCCAGCTACGTGCAAGCCGATTTTCGCGCAGCTAATCTGGGAAACATCACTGGCCAGGCTGCCGGCCTGATTAATAAGTTGGTGATGCTGGGAGTGCTCTGGAAGGGGGCGCATCTGGTTATCGAAGGGCATCTGAGTGTTGGTCAGTTTATCGCGTTTAACATGTTTGCCCAGCGTGTTGGCGGCCCGGTTTTGAAGATCGTGCAACTCTGGCAAGATTTTCAACAAGCCGGCCTGTCGGTGCGGCGTCTTGGGGATATCCTAAATACTCGATCCGAGCCCGGATACCAGCCCGGAAGAAGTTCGCTACCCCAGATCCGCGGGAGAGTCATCTTCGAACGGGTAAGTTTTCGGTACCGAACCGATGCGCCACTGGTATTGCGGGATCTGACCCTGGAGATCGAACCGGGAGAAATCGTGGGCATTACCGGGCGTTCTGGTTGTGGTAAGAGCACCCTAGCCAGACTCATGCAACGGTTGCACGCACCGGAAGCCGGGAGGGTGTTGGTGGATGGCGTTGACTTGGCGGGAGTGGACAGGCTATGGATTCGCCGGGGAGTCGGTGTCGTCCTCCAAGACAGCGAACTGTTCCGCGGCAGCGTGCGTGACAATATCTCCCTGGCAACGCCCGGACTTCCCATGCCCACGGTGGAGCGGGCAGCACGGCTGGCCGGCGCGCACGAATTTATTCTGACGCTTGCAGACGGATACGACACCGAGGTGGGGGAGCAGGGGAACAGTCTCTCGGGAGGTCAACGCCAGCGTATTGCGCTTGCGCGCGCGTTGATAAGTGATCCGCGAATCCTCATTCTGGACGAGGCCACCAG
>JAGRGP010000108.1 GCA_020445415.1 Gammaproteobacteria bacterium
CCACAAACCGGAGGTTCAGGATGCGGTGTTCCACCTGCTGGGCATGGAGGAACAGGAGATTCGCGACAAGTTCGGTATTCTGATCGACGCCCTGCGATTTGGCGCGCCGCCTCACGGGGGGATCGCTTTTGGTCTTGATCGTCTGGTGATGTTGATGGCCGGCGCCGATTCGATCCGCGAGGTGATGGTGTTCCCCAAGACCCAGACCGCAGCCTGTCCGCTCACCGGCGCTCCCGCCGAGGTGGGGGATCCGCAACTGCGCGAATTGGGTATTCGGCTGCGCAAGCCGGTGGCCGAGGCCAAGTCTGAATAGGCTTGCCGAAGTTTTCCGCCATGAGCGTCGATCGAGCCTACAAGCGGCCCGAGTCGGTGTTGGTGGTGGTGCACCGCCCGCCAGACGAAGTGTTGCTGCTAAGGCGTGTGGAGCCTCCCGACTGGTGGCAATCGGTTACCGGCAGTCTGGAATGGGGGGAGTCACCCCAGGCCGCGGCGGCGCGTGAATTGCTGGAGGAAACCGGGATCGCCGGGGACGGCGCCTTACGTGAAACCGGGGTGTTGCGCCGCTTTCCCATTGTCGAGCCTTGGCGAAGGCGTTACGCGCCGGAGGCGTTGACGAATGACGAGCATGAGTTTTTCGTTGAGATCGGACGTGAGGTGCGGGTACGTTTGAATCCGGCAGAACATCAGGCGTATCGCTGGCTGCCCTGGCGTCAGGCCGCCCGGTTGGCGACCTCCTGGACAAATCGCGAAGCCATTATGTCGGCGTTCTCGTAGAGTCAGATGGGATTGATCGCGCCGTACGAAGAAAAACGCCCGGATCGGTTACGATCCGGGCGTCCTGTTTTGTCGCTACGACCTCCGTCGGAGGGTGGTCACCAACCCTCCTGAATGCGTCCATCGACGCATCAACGGTTGTGTCGTGACGTAGCCGCCCCATTCAGTCGTTGGGCTCGGATTTCTGTTCCGGGCCGGAATCGCCCTGGATATTGGCGATGCAGTCGCGCAGATAGTCAGCCATCTCTTCGGCGGGAACGCCGTCTTCCTTGGCGTACTGCCGGCATTGATCTTCGGCCTCACTGGCGAACACGCCCGCGGCGGGGAACAGGGTGGCGGACAGCAGCAGAATCTGGGCAGCGATAAACTTGGACATGGTCGTCTCCTGAAAAGGACGAAAAACGGTGATCTCGTCAGGCATCTCCGCCGAGGCGGAGTGCTCAAGCTGCCGTGACGCGGCGCCTTTATAGTCCCGCGTTCATGGCCGGTCCAACGATATTTGCTGATCGTGTCGATCTTTGTGGGTGATCGTTGCGGTGGATATCTCGCTGTTGCAAACCTTCCTGGAAGTGGCCCGGCACAGGCATTTCGGACATGCCGCCGAAGTCCTGTGCGTGACCCAGTCGGCGGTCAGCGGGCGGATCAAGCAGTTGGAGAGCACTTTGTCCGTCAGCCTGTTCCATCGCAGGCGCAACGACATCCGATTGACCGCTGCCGGCGAGCGACTGCTTCGGCATGCGGAGACCGCGGTGCTCGCCTGGCAACGGGCCCGCCAGGAACTGAGCCTGGAGCCGCAAGCAACGGTGCGGATCAGTCTCGGGTTTCCCCTGGACCTGTGGCCTTCCCCGGTACGGCCTGGCATCGCATTGCTGCGTCAGGAGGCTGAGGATCTGGCCCTGCGTCTGGAGGTTTTGCCAGTGGCCCTGTTGGTGGATCGACTGATCACCGGGGTGATGGATCTGGTGGTTACCTTCGAACCGCCAATGTTGCCTGAATTCACGATCCGTCCCCTGCCACCCTTGGTCTTGATGTATGCCAGGGCCGAGGACAAGTCCGGTCCCGCGGTGCAGGTGGATTGGGGCGCGCTGGTAGCACTACGCCAATCCCGCGAGTCCTCTGACGCATTGCCCGCGCCGATACAGGTAAACGCAGGGTTTTTGGCTGGCGATCTGTTGGCGGACCATGGCGGCGCTGCCTTTCTGGGTAAAACCACGATAGAGCAGGGTGGTTTTAGGCCGGATGCCTCCGTTGCGCCAATCGAACGGCCGGTGTTTGCGGTGTATCGCAGTGGCCACGCCTACCTGGAACAACTGGAGGTCGTCACCGGTGCGCTGGCGAGGTGCCGATGATTGTGTGCACTTGGGCTACACTATAGCCGTCGCGATAATCCGATCCCGACCCTCCCTGAACGACCCGAAACCGCAAGAGACGGTAGCCTTTGCGATTCAGCATCCCCTTTTTCATCCGTATTGCCGCCCGTCTGCTTCGGATCGCTTCCCTCGATCATCTCTGGCGTCAGCGCGTATTGCTGCGCGAGATGGTGCGTCGGGAGATCCATGCGCAATATATCGGCGCGGTCGGCGGCGTCTGGTGGGCGCTGTTTCGGCCTCTGATCACCCTGGCGGGGTACTATTTCGTTTTCAGCGTGGTGCTGGCCGTCCGCGTGAGTGAGGCGCCGGCGGGCAGTCGGGACTATGGCCTGTTCCTGGTCAGCGGCCTGATTCCCTGGCTGGCCTTTTCGGAGGCGGTGGTGCAGGGTACGCGGTCGCTGATCGCTTCGGCACAGTTGCTCAAGAAGGCGGCGCTGCCCGCGGAGCTGTTTCCGGCCTCGTCCGCCCTCGCGCCGGCGGTGAGCTATCTGCCTTTTTTGGTGCTCCCCACGGTACTTGCCTGGTGGTCTGAGAATGCGCCGTTCTGGGGTTTGGTCTGGTTGCCCGGGTGGATAGTGTTGCAGGTCGGACTGATGTATTACCTGAGCCTGGTGCTGGCCATCCTCTCTGCGGCCCTGAAAGACGTGGCGCAAATGGTGCGCGCCGTGATCGCCATGTTGATTTTCTTCTCGCCGATATTGTTTCCCATCGAAAGGGTACCCAGTCTGGCTCGCGGCGTGCTTTGGCTCAACCCGGTGACCCCCTTGGTCGACGGTTATCACAGCATCGTTCTTTTTGGCCGTCTGCCCGATTTGCATGCCTTCGTCGGCGTTCTTGCATGGATCGCGCTGTTGGCACTGTTGTCGAAGATTCTGCTGCGCCGCTCGCGAGCGCAACTGGTGGACTGGTTATGACCGCGCTCAAGGTGGATCGCCTGGGCAAAGCCTATCGTATGTATGCCACGCCCAAGGCCCGGTTCCTGGAATTGATCACTGGCAATCCCCGGCATACACCCTACTGGGCCTTGCGCGATCTGAGTTTCGAGCTGGCACCGGGGGAAACCTTGGGTATCGTCGGCAGGAACGGTGCGGGAAAGAGCACGCTGTTTTCGTTGATTACGCGGCTGTTCATCTATGCTACCGGGGCAATTGATATCTACGGGTATAATCTGTTGACCCAAAGCCGCCGCGCCTTGGCACAACTGGGCGTGGTGTTTCAACAGCCCACCTTGGACCTGGATTTGACACTGCGGCAGAATCTCCGCTACCACTGTGCCCTGCAGGGTATCGATTACTCCCTGCACCGTGCCGAGATCGATGATGCCCTGCAACGGATCGGCTTGGCGGAACAAATGGGCGACCAAGTGAGGCAATTGAGTGGCGGGCAACGGCGCCGAGTAGAATTGGTTCGCGCCTTGCTGCACAAACCTCGGTTGTTACTCGCCGACGAGGCGACTGTGGGATTGGATATCCATAGCCGGCAGGCAATACTTGATCAGGTTCGCGATCGTTGCCATAACGAGGGTGTCGGTGTGCTGTGGGCCACCCATCTGGTGGACGAAGTCCAGCCCACAGACAAGCTGGTGGTACTGCATGGCGGCCGCGTGATGGCCATCGGTAGTGCCGCGCAAGTCATGGAAGATACTGGCAGTGAAACCGTACACCAGGCCTTTTCCCGCTTGACTCGGAGTGTCGCGAGATGAATCCCCGTCAATACGCCCGTTGTCTGGGAGGTATCGTGGCGCGCGAAGGCTTACGCTTTCTGCGTCAGCGGGAACGTTTCTTTGGGGCCTTGGTACGGCCGTTGGTTTGGCTGTTTATCTTTGCCGCGGGATTTCGTTCTGTTCTCGGTGTTTCCATTATCCCGCCTTACCAGACCTACATCCTTTACGAGGAATACATTGTACCGGGGCTGGCGGCGATGATTCTCTTGTTCAGCGGCATGCAAAGTTCCCTCTCCATGGTCTACGATCGTGAGATGGGCAGCATGCGGATGTTGATGGTCAGTCCTTTTCCCCGATGGTATCTGCTGCTGTGCAAACTGGTTGCCGGGGCGTTGGTTTCCATCGCACAGGTGTATCTGTTTCTCCTGATTGCCTGGTTCTGGGAAGTCGAACCGCCGTGGATCGGTTATCTGTTGGCCTTTCCCGCGTTGTTGTTATCCAGCCTGATGTTGGGAGCCTTGGGCCTGTTGCTCTCCTCCGCGATCAAGCAGCTCGAGAATTTCGCCGGGGTGATGAACTTTGTGATCTTTCCCATGTTTTTCGCCTCGTCGGCGTTGTACCCGTTATGGCGTATTCGAGACTCCAGTGTCCCATTGTACGAAATCTGCCGGTTCAATCCCTTTACCCACGCTGTGGAGCTGATACGCTTTTCCCTATACGGGGAAGTAAGCTGGGAGGCCTTGGCGGTGGTACTGGTAGCGCTCGGGTTGTTTCTCGCGGGCGCCATCATCGGTTACGATCCGGCGCGCGGGTTGATGGCGCGCAGGCGGGGAGTATGACGTATCCAGCACCAGCGAGGTTTGTAGATTGAAAGCCGTGATTCTGCTCAGAAGACTGTTATTTCTATTTTTCGTGCTCCCTGTGGGGAGTGGGTGGGCGCAAGGATCCCAAGACCCCGAACACTGGCCCTGTCCTCAGGTATTTGTTCCCTCCGTCCCAGCGGCGGTGATCTGGGATGGACCTGCAGTGGAGGAAACGAGCCGGCAATGGGAGACGATACCGGAGGTGAACTCCTTGGTATCCCGGCTGGTTGCCCCGGGGATGAAGCTGGCTGACGCGGAACAACTGATTGCGGCATTTGCTGGTGTTCAGCCACCGGCTGTGAAAGATCAGATGTTGACCCTCCTTTTCGCTGGGGTTCTGGAAGGGCTGAACGCGGACCGGAGCCATTTGTTGTCCGGCATTATCAACTACTCCAGAGGACAGGATCAACGAGCCCAGCAATTGGGAGAAGTGCTGGATCAGATCGCCCGGCTTGAGGAAGATCGGTCTGATCACGCACAACAGAAATTGGCAGAACTGAGAGAGTTGGTGGGCATCGAGCAACGGTTGTTCGACGAACGCGAAAGCAGTATCCAGTATTTGTGCACTCGACCGATTGCGGTGGAACAACGGCTGGGGGCGTTGGCGAGGACGATTGCGTTGTATCTTGATTGAACAATCCCGATCGCCGCTTGTTACCGGAGCGTCCGTGTTATTTTGATGCTGGGAGTCGCTTCCCGCCGGCTGGGAGCAATTCCGGTGCCCTCAGGGTTTGCTAAGGGATAGCGGGTGGCTCTGCTCGACCGGCAGGCCCGCGGACTCCCAACCCGTAGTACCATCGGGATACCAGTAGACCGATGTGTAACCATAGTCCGCCGCTCGCTTGGCGGCATTCCATGACATCCAGCAGTCGGCAAGGCAATAGATCAGGATCTTTCTGCTTTTGTCACCTGCGGTAGTCCGCTGCAAGGCTTCTCTGAAATAGTGATCGAGCGCATCCGAGAGCTGTCCAAATCCAACGTTCGGCAGCCAGACCGAACCGGGAATATTGAAGCGTTTAGGAGGTAACCACAGCGAATCCGCAGGGCGGCCAGCCGGCTGCGGCGGTTGGGGTAGTACATCGATGGGTAACGCGGATTGCCGATCGATCAGGATTTTGGCCTTCACCGTGTCAACCGTAGTGCCGCCGGGTACTTGATCTGGAACCGGTGCACGAAGGTCAGCAATTCGAAAACCGTCGTCGGAAAAGTAAGCCGGATCGCCCTGAGCCGCAATACAGACAGCTGTAAACAACGCGCCGAGCCATAGCATTCTACCCATCTATTCGCGCGCATTTGCCGCGCTGGGCGCATCGACAGCGGAAATCGTTGTGCCATCCAGCAATTGGTCCTGCGAATCCAATAACGGGACCTGATACTCCTGAAGGATAGCGACGATCTCGGAAGCATGTTTGGCCAGCCATTCGTTCAACTGGTGTTTCCAGCGGCTCTCTCGTCGCCTGATCCCCATCGAGACGTTATACGCAAGCTGAACGGAATCCTCCCGAGGGGGGAGTGGTGAGACTACCAACGGAACCGGCTGGTGGCTGGCGCTGTACCCGGCGATAGGTCCCCAGACGATGGCTACGTCGATGCTTCCCGAAGCTACGTCGGCAACTGCCTCGCTAGCCGGAGAGAAGTGGCGGGTGTCTACCGTTCGCAGGTACGAGCGGGTTTGTGTCATGAGTCCGTAACGCGACAGCAGTGTCGCCGGAGGAGTGCCCGCCACCACACCCAGGCGTAATGATTTCAGCCGGGGATCACGAAGCGAATGGAGCGTTAACCCCGCATCCTTGCGATAGACAAGTGCGTAGACCGAACGGTAGTAGGGATTGGTATTCTGTACCAGTTCGTTTACCGTGTTGATACCCATCACCAGATCGCACAGACGTACTTGCAGCGTATTACGGATAAACCCGATGGTTTGGGGCCACCAGCGATAACGCAGGGTCCTCCCGGTGGAGTCTGCAATCAGTTGGGCGATGCGGTTTTCAAAACCTTCCATTTTGACATTTGAAAAGGGCAAATGGTTTGGGTCGCCACAGACTGTCAGATAAGTATTACTCCTCACTTCATGGGTGGTGGGCGCACCAGTGCTGGAAAAGCAAATAAGAAAAAGGCAGGAAAATAACAAGCCACAGGCAAGGGGCACCGGAAACATCCGGCAGACACCGGTCGTTTGCATGGCTCGCAATTCGAGATACCTCCGTCCGACAGCGATCTTGGCGCAATGATGCCGCGGCTAGTATTGCAAATTCCGCTAGTTACCCGCCAACGGATTATCGGAACCGTCCGTGGGTGTGTCAGTCCACCTCACTTTTTCAGCTTGGGAAATTTCGCCGGTCTGACTGGGCCGATTACGTCGTCCGCACGGGCTCGCAAATAGGCATAGATGTCAAGCATATTAGCCAGCACATCGGTATTTCCGGCAAACGACGGCATGACCTTGTTGTCCAACCCTTGACGCCCTCGGACGATGACATCCACGAAATTCATCCAGTCCATCGACTTCATCGAATCCATCAGCGCCGGCGCGTAGGCGCTGCCTAAGCCAGCAGGACCATGACATACGTGGCAATCCGCATGGTATCGCCGGAAACCGTTGTAAGTTCCGAAGTCTACTTTTCCGTCTTCAAAATAGTAGGGTTTTTCCGCGGTCGGTTCAAAGCTTTTGTAGTCCGCGCTCAAAGCGCAGGGGACGAGCAGCGAGACCAGTAGTAATCTGGCGGTAAACCTTGACCGGGTCCTGCTAGCCGTCAACCTTCTCATTCCGTAGTCCTCATTAATGGGTTGTGAGACGGGTGGTGTGAAACAAAGCCGCCATCCGTGAAGCGCGGATGGCGGCTCTGGATCAGGACAGTATTACCCGATCAATTTGCCAACTCGAAGACGGTAAGCGTGCCACCCAACTGGGTGTAGTCTTTGAGGGCCGCGTAACCACCTACCGCACCTAAACCGTCGGTGGGGTTGGTCAAGCCGGCCGCCATGCCAATGCCTGCCCAGCCACCCAGTCCGGAAAGCACCGCGACGTATTGCTTGCCGTTATGCATGTAGGTGTTTACATTGCCGATGATTCCAGAAGGTGTCTTGAACCGGTAAAGTTCCTTTCCCGATTTGGCGTCGACCGCCTTCAGATAACCCTCGAGGGTGCCGTAGAAGACTACGTCGCCAGCCGTCGAGAGGGCACCACTCCACACTGAGAAGGGTTCTGGTATCGACCAAACTATCTCACCCTTGTCCGCATCCCAAGCGATGAAGTTTCCAAGGTGCTCACCACCTGGTGCAGGGTACATGCTCAGGGTAGCGCCGACATAGGGTTGGCCGGCGGTGTAGGTTACTTGGAAAGGCTCATAATCCATACATACATGGTTAGTTGGGACATAGAACAAGCCGGTCTTAGGCGAGTAGGCCGCCGGCTGCTGGTCCTTGCTTCCCAAGGCCGCCGGACAAATACCGGTTGAGTTCACATCTTCCCCGTTTTGTTCGGTTGAGTATTGCGCGACCACCTGAGGACGCCCGGTCTTCATGTCTACATGGGTCGCCCAGTTAACCGCCGGGTCGTATTTTTCAGCGACCAGCAATTCACCCGACTCGCGGTCCATGGTGTATCCGAAACCATTGCGGTCGAAGTGCACCAGCACTTTGCGCATCTTTCCATTGATCTCTTTTTCCGCGAGGATCATCTCGTTGATGCCGTCGTAGTCCCATTCATCATGGGGCGTCATTTGGTACACCCATTTCGCCATGCCCGTATCGGCGTCCCGGGCCCAGATGGTCATCGACCAGCGGTTGTCACCCGGCCGTTGCACGGGGTTCCAGGTGCTTGGGTTACCACTACCGTAGTAGATGAGATTGAGATCGGGGTCATAAGAGTACCAGCCCCAGGTTGTACCGCCGCCAATCTTCCATTGGTCGCCTTGCCAGGTACTGATTCCTGAATCCTTACCTACTGGTTGGCCAAGATGGGTGGTTTTCTCCGGGTCCATGAGCGTGTCTGAATCCGGTCCCATGGAATAGCCGCGCCAAGCGAGCGAACCGTCCTTCGTGTTGTAAGCGGTGATGTGGCCCCGTACACCGAATTCGCCACCGGAGATACCGACATACACCTTGTCCTTAACCACCATAGGCGCGGCGGTGGAGGTGGCTCCTACTTTCGGGTCGCCATTCACTACCGACCAGAGTTTCTCACCGGATTTAGCGTCCAAAGCCACCAATGTGGTATCTGCCTGGGAAAGGAAAATTTTACCATCCGCATAGGCCAGTCCACGATTCACGGTGTCGCAACACATCACCGGGATAACGCTCGGATCTTGCTTTGGCTCGTAGCGCCAAAGAATGCGACCATCATTGTTGAGGTCTAGCGCGAATACCTTGTTTGGGAACGGGGTATGGATATACATCACGTCCCCGATCACTAATGGCCCGCCTTCGTGACCACGCAATACACCTGTTGAAAATGTCCAGGATACGCGCAAGTTGCCAACGTTGCCGGCGTTAATCTGATCGAGTGTGCTGTAACGGGTACTGGAATAGTTTCCGTTGGGCATTACCCATTCATTTGCGTTTTCCTGCATCTTCAACAGTTCGGTGTTGGCGAACGCGCTGCCAGCAGCCGCAACCGCGGCAGTCGCGGTAAGACAGACCGCCATAACATTTCGATTCGTGATTACCATAGTCTTTTATACCTCTTTTGCCTTTTGCATGAAGAAAGAGACTGGCCTGAGATTGAATTAGGGACACTGAATAATATTGCTCTGAGGCGATCACCAAACCGTGTCTGAATACTGTCTCGACGTGATAGCAGTTTGTTTCCCTAGAGTTGTTCCAGGACTCCTCTCTAATGAGTTGTTGTCGACTTGCGCCCCCCGGACTGCCGAAAGCGAAAGCCTCCCGGAGTGGTACACAAGGAGCGAGCAACTTATGTGCCAGAGATTTTAATTCGGTCATTCAAAGAGAGATTATTTGGTCGCACTTACCGGGCTCAGACCGGGGGGCGGGACTTTTTCCCTAGTTCAATAGTGTGTTTTTTCAAGGGAATACGGCACTCTCGCTTGTCTCCGCAATGACGGTATCGGAATATCGGTTTCTAGTCGCCGCACTGAGTCGCGCGGACAGAGCCGAAAAAAATTGTTCCGACAAGGGATTTGATCAAGGTTGCCATGGTTCAATTTTCAACCATCGTCGCAACGGTGTGTCACCTGTGAGACACTTTAAGAAGCAGGGCATTGTGTTACGCGGGGCCTATTTGAACACATGAACCGAGGTCCGAAAGGGGGCGGTTTGCTACCCTGTGATTTTCGTGTCACTTCGGAGTGAAGCCGGTAACGGAATGAACCAGCCTGTGGGAACACCGGCTAGGCACGGAAGGGGTGAGCGGGTATCTCCAATCCCAATTGAAGAATCTCAAGTGCCTTGGCGGGGCGGGGAATTTAGCGGTATTTCGATTAGAATGAATGTTCATTGCTAGGTATACTTCGTCAAGGGTATCCAGAATTCAGGAGTAGGTCGTCCAATGCATTACCTTAAATGCGAGAGCTCTGCCCCCGAATCGGTGGATGGACGCATACTCAAGGCGGCGTTGGGGCTGTTCGTGAAAAGCGGCTACCACAATGTTTCGGTGCACGACATCCAACGTGCGGCAGATGTCAGTATTGGCTCCATTTACAATCATTTCGGTGGAAAAGAGGGGATCGCCAAGGCGCTTTATTTTCACCTGCTGAACGAGATGCAAGGGATGGTGGATGGAGTTTTGGTTGAAACCGAGAGCGCCCGGGAACGGTGTAACAGGATCATCGAGCTGTTGTTTGAGTACACCGAAACCCGCCGAGATATCATCGCCTTTGTCCTGCATCAGCGGCATCAGGAGTTTCTTCCGGGTGAGCCCCCTATCTGCAGCGCCGCCCCGTTCCGGGCGATGCGGGAAGTTATCCAGCAGGGAATGGATAACGGGGAGATCCGGCGGCGCGACCCCTGGGTCGCGGCATCTGCGGTATTCGGAAGTGCCATCCGCATGATTCACCTGCGTCTTGACGAGGTAGTGAATGAGCCGTTGCCCCGCTACTTGGATGAGATTCTGGCCGGTACCTGGCAGGGAATGGAGCCGGACGCAGCATCGTCACCCAAAAAGCGGAAGCCCATGGACTTGCCAGGGCAATCAGGGGTTGTGGTGTCGGATCGCTAGCCCGAGGAGAGCTTGCGGGAATTGCGCATGTTACGAAATACCAGGGGCATTTCGTCGCTGCGGGCGGTTGCCGCCTGGGCCAAGGCGGCCAATTGTTGGTGGTGGGGAGATTTGCCGCATACCGGGTCGGCATTGCGCGCATCTCCGGTCAGCAAATAGGCCTGACAACGGCAACCGCCAAAGTCTTTTGTCTTCTCCGGGCAGCTCTTGCAAGGCTCCTTCATCCAGTCATAGCCGCGGAACTGGTTAAAGACTTCCGACTGATTCCAGATCCACTCGATACTGTGATCCCTAACATTGGGGAAATTCAGCCCGGGGAGATCCGTCGCGGCGTGACAGGGCAAGGCGGTACCATCTGGAGCGACGGTGAGAAACACTGAACCCCAGCCGTTCATACAGGCCTTGGGACGCTCTTCGTAATAATCGGGGACCACGTAGTAGATCTTCATCTTGCCCTTCAGTTTTTCCTGATATTCGTGGGCAATCGCCTCGGCTTGTTGCACTTGCGCTCGGCTGGGTAGCAACTGATCGCGGTTGTGCAATGCCCAGCCGTAGTACTGTGTAGTGGCCAGTTCGACGTAGTCGGCTTCCAACGAATGGGCCAGGTCGAGAATCTGAGCGACCTGACTCAGATTGTGACGGTGGAGCACAAAACAGAGCACCATCGGGTAATCGTAACGCTTTACCAGCCTAGCCATTTCCAGCTTGTGCTTAAAGGAGTCGTTGCGGGCAATGAAGTTGTTAAGCTCCTCGTCGCTCGCCTGGAAGCTGACTTGGATGTGATCCAGCCCGGCCTCTTTGAATGCACGGATGCGGTTCTCATCCATGCCGACACCCGAGGTAAGTAGGTTGGTGTAATAACCCAGGTCGCTGGCCCCCCTGATTAACATCTCCAGATCCTTTCTGACCAGCGCCTCACCACCCGATAGCCCCAGCTGCACGGCGCCCAGGTCCCGCGCCTCGCGGAAAACGTTTAGCCACTCATCGGTGGAGAGTTCGTCCTGATAGCGCGAGATATCCAGCGGGTTGGAACAATAGGGGCACTGCAGCGGACACTTGTAGGTGACCTCCGCTAGCAGCCATAGGGGCTTAGGCAGAGTGGCGCTGGATCCATTGTTTGTCATGGGCTACGCTCAGGAAGGTATACACATCTTCATCCAGGTTTGTATCCGGAAATTGAATTTTCAGATTGTCGATAATGTCCCCCACGGGGGTTGTGCCATCACAGCGTTTGAGTATCTCGCCAGCGGCCAGGTTGAGTTTCACCATGCCCTCCGGATAGAGGATGACGAAACAGTCCTGTGCCTGCTCCCACTGCAAACGAAACCCCGGACTGAGGGCGGGTATATCCTGCGCGGAAAACTTGACGCTCATCTTTGCCCCCTGACATTGTGGTAAGGAGGTCTGTTCTCCACGTAAGCCAACCACATGCAATCGAGCATGGTCCACAGAATATCCAGCTTGAATTGAAGGACCTCGAGCATCCGTTCCTGTTGAGCCCGGGTGCGATAGTAGGCGAGTGTAATCTCCAGCCCGTGAGCCACGTCCCGTCTGGCTTCGCTCAACCGTTTCCGAAAGTAGTGGTAACCCCGTTCGTCTATCCAGGGATAGTGTGTGGGCCATGTATCCAGGCGTTTCTGATGAATGGTGGGAGCAAACAGTTCGGTGAGAGAGGAGCTGGCGGCTACCTCCCAGGGTTGCTGCCGGGCAAAATTAATATAGGCGTCAACTGCAAACTTTACGCCGGGTAGCAGCAATCTGTGGGACAGCAGGTCTTCCCGGTTCAGTCCTACCGCCTCGCCAAGCATCAACCAAGCCTCGATGCCGCCTTCCTCGCCGCTGCTGCCGTCATGATCGATAATCCGTTGTACCCAGTGGCGACGGACCTCCCGGTCGGGGCAGTTGGCCATGATCGCGGCATCTTTCATGGGGATAGCGGTCTGGTAGTAGAAGCGGTTGGCTACCCATCCCTGGATTGCCGGTTTCTCCAGCTTGCCGCTGTTCATCAGCACGTGAAATTCATGATGGATGTGGTAATAGCGCTCCTTGTCCCGCAGCCTCTGCTCGAACTCTTCTCTGGTCCACGGGGGGAGTGCGTTGGGCGCCATACATGAACTCCGGGAATTACAAGTCCCATTCCATCCCGTCATAGGAGACCTCGATGCCGGCCTGTTGTAACTGCTGCCGCTCAATCGACTCCTCATTCAGGATCGGGTTGGTGTTATTGATGTGTATTAGTATCTTGCGGGTGCCTTCCAGATCCGCGAGCAATTCCATCACCCCGCCTTCGCCAGACTGATCCAGGTGGCCCATTTCACTTCCCAGTTTGTCACTGATTCCCGCCTGCACCATCTCGTTGTTAGTCCAGAGCGTGCCGTCCATCAGAATGCAGTCGGCCTCTTCGAGATAGCGACGCACGTGGGGTTCAAGCTTTCCCAGTCCCGGAGCATAGAAGAGCCGTTTACCGGTGGTCCGGTCAACTATCCGAATCCCGATATTATCGCCGGGGACGGTGTTGTGACGATGGGGAGAGTAGGGTGGTGCCTCGCTTTTTAGTCGTACGCCTGTGAATTCGAGCCCTTCGGCTCCGGGAATGGAGAAAGGAGATTCCGCAGTATCGATTTCGTGCCAGTTTACTCCCCGGAAGTGGCCGAGGATTGTGAACACGGGAAAGCCGCTAGTCATATCCTGGTAGACGGCCCGGGTACAATAAATTTCCCAGGGCGCGGTATGTTCGCGCAGCATTAACAGGCCGGTGGTATGGTCGATCTGGGCATCCACCAAAACGATGGCACAGATCCCCGTATCGCGAATCGACCTGCCGGGTTGAAGTGGCGGGAACGATTCGATCTGGGCGCGAATGTCCGGAGAGGCATTAAAGAGGACCCAATCCGTACCATTAGCGCTAACGGTGATAGATGACTGAGTGCGGGGAGTGGCATTGATTTCATGATGGCGGACGCCTCTGCAGTTCGGGCAGTTGCAATTCCATTGGGGGAATCCCCCGCCCGCCCCTGAACCCAGAATGCGTATGCGCATAATTGTTGATTTCTACCTGCAATGACCGATCCACCGTCATGTCCGAGCCGATGGTTACTGCTGGGCTGAAGCAAACGACTGCCGGACCCCGGAGCCCCGCTAATTTGGAATCCTGTCCGGCAGCCGAGCCGCTGTTAGCGGTTGTTTATGTATAAGTTGATCTCAAAACCGAAACGCATGTCTTCGAAAGCAGGGGTAGACCATTTCATAGCAATATCTCTCCGTTCCAATTTGGTTATGTTTGCTTGAGTGTCTCGTTTACCAAGAACCACCACGTCGTCGTCTGCGTCCTCGCGATGCCGACACAGCTACTTCAAGTATAGGCAAATAATATGCCACAAGGTTCCCTATGTCAGCGGGATCGGTAACCTAGCCTGGCCGAGAGGAGGCGGAAACCCCCTAGAGCGTTCAATCGTCCTGGCTACCCGGCCTGCCGAGCCGCGATATTCTGGGGTGGCACCCGGATGGTCTAATCCCGACTGGGGCCGGCAAGCAACGGGATCTGGAAACCGGACTGCCCCGAACACCCGTGACAGTGTGCCACTGCCGTGACACCTTGTGATGAGCCAGGTGGTAAGCTGGCACACCCGTTCAGGCTTGGATGAGGATTTCCCCCCGGCCGTCACATGCCAGGTCACCCACCCAGCGACGTATCCGGCTGTTGCCGGGGAACGCCCAGGGTGCAGAATGCGATTCCAGGTACTGATTGAGCAGGGTAAGGAAGGTCAGTTGGTGGCCGCCGCTCACGTTGAACGTGGCAGGCAGGCTCTTTGGCTTCGAATTCAAGATTAGGCTTCCCCGGCGCATGTCCAGGCCGCACTGGTGTCCGGCCTGGCCAAGAATGATCAGGGTACCGGCGACCATGCGCGAGGCGGCATAGTCCCCGGCATTACCTTCGACTACGATGATCCCCCGCCGTTGCCGGTCGCCGGCCCGGTCTCCCGCACTGCCCCGGACATGGAGAAAGCCCCCCCGCATGCCCTGCCGCTCGCCGGCGGCCGCTCCACCGAGCAAATCCCCGGCGTTGCCCTCGATCAGGATTCGGCCTCCCGACATGGCGCTGCCTGCGAATATCCCGGTGGCTCCGGCGACCTGCAGGAACCCCCCGGACATTCCCCGGCCCAGATAGCCACCGGCCTGACCCTCGACCATCAACTCTCCGTCAGCCATGCCCATGCCGATATTGTCCAGCAGCTCGCTATCGGATTGAATGACGATGCGCCCACCCGGGCTTCCGGTCACATCGAACAGTTCACCGGCCGGGAGTGTGCGGTTACCCTGGTGGAGTGTAATAGCCGCGATCTGCCGCGGCCTCATGCTAGCCAGCCGCTGGGGAACGAATGGGCTCATGTCAAGGCGCTGGGACGGGAGTGATCTTAGTCTGAGAAGCAGTGTGTTCACGCCAAGAGTTTCCGGAGGTGGAAATGGTAGCGGCCGAGCTTGCCACCGTAGTTACCGGCGGAAATACGCTGTATGCCTTGCGCGCTACCCAGTTCGCAAACGGCTTGTATGCCGGTGCGCATGGCCCATCCTACCTCCTCCTCCGCGATGCCGTTGATGACGATCTCCAACACCGCGCCGGTATCCTGACTCAGCTGGGTCCTGACCAAGCCCCGTAGCGTTGGGCAATAGGCCTCATTGGTAGAGGCCATCAACGCCTTGTATTTGGAGCCGACTTTGGATCCGGAGCGAACGATACCACCGGGAAAGGGCGTGATAACGCCCGGCAGCCTTGCGATGGCAGCGATGGCCTGTTCGCACGCGGTCAACGCTTGGGCTTGAGTAGCCGCGAGTACCAGAAAATTTCCGCCTCCCACCGCCGGCTTTCGGGTGGTATGCTCCTGACAGAGAAATTCCCCATCCATCACCGGGATGCGCCAGTATCGCTGGTCGCCGAGCTGCTTGGAAATCTGGTAGCCGTCACCAAAATAACGAAGGTTCTTGCCCAGAGGCAACGGTTCGCCGTCTGTCATCCCCGAGAACAGTGCCGTGGTGGGGCAGGTTAACACGCACTGGCCAGCTCGGGCTTCCAGCTGTTTCCCCAAGACGGATCCCGACATTCCAAACAGCAGCACACTGACCCCGGGCCTGCCATCGGGGGTATCCGCCTCATTGAGTATCGATTCAATTCCGCCTTCCACTCCGCACCCGATCACGGAGGTGGCAAAACCAGTCATTGTCTCGCCGGCAATCCGGGCCCACCGTTCATTTATGGCGGTGATGATCAGCCGCGTGGCGGACATACCGAAGGCCTCGGCAAAAGTGTCTTCGATTTCGACCCCGTTGATAATCATGGATGGCTCGTCGAGGCGCATGGGTGGATGACTACCGGGCTGCCGATACCATCGGCCATTTCGTCATCGGAGATACCGAAATTGCGCAGCGACATGCTGTGGTAGCGTGCAAACCATTCGGCAAGGCGTGTTTCGATGCCCTGGTCATACTCCGGCCGCACGACATGGGTGGAGCCGTTGACCGACGCGCAGATGGCGCCTTCCCTGGCTACCACTTCTCCCCGTTTGAAGACCAGCATGGGGCGCTCGAACATCTGCTCCGGATTGCCTTCCCGATGGTATACCACGAGATCTGCCACCGCTCCGGGGGCAAGATGGCCGTAGTCGGTCATTCCCAGTAACCGGGCCGGTGCCGCCCGGGTCATGATGGCGATTTCGTTGAGCGAATACTCCCGGTCCAGGCTGGCAAGGTGGCTAGATGCCCCAGCGTCCGGATGGATCCGAGCGAGCATATCGTTACGAAAGCTGCGGTCCATGAGTAACCTGATCAGGTGCGGGTAGCTGGTGAATGGCGCGCCATTGGGATGGTCGGTGGTGAGAAAGACCCGCCAGGGATCATCCACCAGCAAAAAAAGTTCCAGGCCGATTGCCCATTGCAGCGCATTCACGAAGTTCCGGTCACGATAGCGGAAGGGCACCACTCCGCACCCGGCTTCGCATTCGATGTCCATGCAGAGCCACTTGCGGGGATGGGCGTGGCCGTGGTTGGCGTACTGGCGCATGGTGTCACCAGAGACGGTTACCGTTTGGCCGAACATGATCTGACCCACATCGATGCTGATATTGGCTTGACGGTTGACGGCTTCGGCGATTTGCGCGGCACAGGAAGAAAACTTCCTGTCGCCCTCGGTGCCGTAGCTATGGAACTGGATGTGGGTGAGGTGAATGGGCAGCCCTTCGGCCGCATCCATGGTCGCTAACGTCGAGAGGTAGTTTCCGGGGACACCGAGATTACTGGCATGCACATGCAATGGGTGGGGTACGCCCAACTGGTGGAGCGCACGGCTCAGGGTGCGCAAGATATCCCTGGGACTGATCGGATAGTGGGGATGGACATCATCGACGTCAAGGGCCCTCTGATTGAACTTGAAGGCACTGATTCCCCCCGGATTAACCACTTTGACCCCGATACACTGGGAGGCACGAAGAGTCCAGGCGACATAGTCATTGATCGTCTGTTGCTCGGCGCCTTCGGCAATCAGTTGCAACAGGAATTCGTCATTACCGAGCAGCGCATAGCCTCCGGTGTCTAGCAACGGGGTATCTGCCATTTCCATATGGGCTTGGCGTGCATTCACGGGGAGCAATGCCGGTTCGAAGCAGGTGGTATAACCCATCTCCGCGTAGCGGTAGCCGGTGGCATGGGTGGAGGGAGCGATACCGCCGCTGCCCGACCGCATCCGTCCGGCACGGGGCCGGGAGTAGGCGGGTTGCTGTTCGGGCAGCAGGGTCCGGGCGATATTGACCTTGCCACCTCCGATGTGGGTATGCAGATCGATTGCGCCAGCCATCACCACCTTACCCTCCAAGGGGTAATGTTGATCAATCGGTTCATTATCGGCGGGTGGCTCGACAAGGTGCTGATCACGGATGAACAGGTCCATGACACGTCCGTCAATACCGTTAGCGGGGTCGTAAACGGTGCCGCCCGAGAGTTTGATCAGCATGCCGCAATCACCATGAGTTTAGTCTCCAAGCCTGTCCAGCAGTGTGCGCAGTAGTGTGGCTGCGGATGGTAGCCCGCGTTCGATTAGCTGCCCCAGCGGTAGCGTGCAAACCGTGTCGCTTCGATAGCCGTGGCCGGTATGGTCGACACCCGGAACCCCGACGGGCAGGAATACCTCGACCTCCTGTCCCAATTCCATCCCGGGATGGCCAAAAACAATGGTGGGAAGATCGCAAGCCGGTGGCTTGGCCTCGGGATCGAGGGACGAAATCCAGATCAACAAATCGGCGGTATTGTTCTCGATCAGGTCCTGATAGCGAAACAACCGGGAGTCGTGCACAGGATATCCGTACTGCAAGCTGGTACGCAGCGGATAACCGGTCTGCCAGGTACAAACCTGATTGCTGGTAATGTCTCCCTGGTTGCCGGCAAGGGGTAAAACACTGCTTCTCGTGGTCTGATTGAGATCTCGCGCCAGCGCTGCCCACCGCTCTATGACGAGTTCGGCGTGAGGGAAAGTCAGCTCTGCCGCACTCCAGGTTATGACGCTGTACTTCGCTTCGCGCAGCAGTCTGGCAAGTTCCTCCACCCCCTCCGCCAACTGTCCGCCGAGACGCCCGCTATCGACTGGCCGGTTTCCTAACCGGGCTCTCAACATACCTGCCACATCGGCCCATTGGGACGGATGGGCATGGAGAGTGATGGGGGCATAGTCTTTCAGTGTTGCCGGAAGTCTATTGTTTTGCCAGGGGCCGAGCATTACCAGATGACGCCCGGCCTTTGGCGAGAACAGGCTTTCCCGGGGTAGTAGCACTCTGTCGACGAACCGCGGGAAGCGGTCAAAGCACTGAGTACCGATGATCAGGATCAGATCGGCCCGGTTACGCGCCTCGCTCAGGGTGCAAGCCACCCAGCCATTGTCCTGTACTACTCTGATATTACGGAACATCGCATCGCCGTTAAGATGGTCGAGAACGCCACCGCAGCGATCGGCCAGCTCCAGGGTAGCCCGCATGCCGTTGACATCGGTGGCCAAGCCTGCAAACAGGGGGGCACGCGCCGACTTCAGCAGTTGGACGCTTTGTTGCAGCGCTACCTCCATGGACACCGGAGCACCGTTCGATCTGGGTCCACGGCTCACCGCTTGCAAGGCCAAGCGGAATCCTTGCTTGGCTTTGTCGCACTTGGGGTCGAGTGATTCGATGCCCCTGTCGCCGGGGGTTATGCTCAGGTCATCACAGGCGAGTCCACAGAATGGGCACGTTAGGTGCTTCTGATTGAGACTGGGTTCAGTAGTCCACATCGACTGGAAGTTTCCCTTTGGTAATCCCTAGTGTGCACCAGAGTCTTGCCTATTCGTTGTTCTGCGAGGCAGGAAGTGTGCCAAGCAGGGGAGATGACAAAAGCACGGGTGAATCCAACAGGTTTTCGGCCGCCGGCCCACGGGCCAGGAGGTACACGCGCCATTGTCCCCTATTAAGGGCAGCCCCAGTGA
>JAGRGP010000109.1 GCA_020445415.1 Gammaproteobacteria bacterium
AGCACGTTGGTATCGAGCAGGATCACGCCGATTCATCCCACTGTAGCGGCGTGCGCGGTGTATGTCGTTTAGGCACGACAAACTCTTCGGCGGTGACCTCGGCAAACCGATCCCGCAGGCGCTGGCCAAGCCCGGAGGGCGCTTCCGCTGGGCGCAGCGCCTCTTTCAGGATGCGCCGCACCTCCTCCTCCATCGAAACCCCATGGCGCGCCGCCCGAATGCGTAGCCTCTGCTTGGTGGCTTCATCCACATTGCGAATGGTCAGGCTACTCATAGACACCTCTTCTAAGTAGTGACATCAATGCAATCATTGTATGCAGTGCATGCAACTCTGTCAAAGAGACTGCATAGCGCGATGGAATGCGCGGCTTGGCCTCCGGCCTGGGCGCGAGAATTTCATCGACGGTGGGTTTACTCATCGTCGTCACTGTCCGGAACGACTTCATCGTTAACCCCGGTATTGTCATAGGGGCGGATCTTCGACTCAATGAAGGCAACCTCGTCCTTGGTCAGCCCGTAGCGAGTTGCGAGCATCTCGTCTGTCCATTCCTCATTCATATCGAGAATGGGGACTAAGTCATATGCCGACTTGGTGAGGTGGTGTGAGTACATGAACTGCGCTACCAGGAAGCGGAAGAATCGCGTTTTCATATAGGCGACCAAGTTGGTAGCCTCTTGCTTGGTTTCATAACTGCCAACGACCAAATACGTCTCGGTACAGATGGTGCCAGGCGGAAGAATGTCGATCCGTGAGAACACTCTACGGCGACCATCCTTGCCAGGATTGCCCGCGTGATCGTAGCCAACGTAGGAAGTAATGACCTTCCATTTGTCGATAATATCCGTCCCAACATTGATTTTGCTTCGAGGGTAAGGACCTTCGCCATTTTGCCAACGGAGAATCAGGTCGCCAACCTTTTTTGGCCGGACATTGGTAGCGAGTCCAAAGGGCTTCCTGCTGGAGACCTGCTCACTCATCCGCAGCTTATTGTTTGCCGTCACCTTGCGAATGATCGAGACAGCGGCGCTGTGTCGAACAAATGTAGGGAACTCATCAAGGCGGCGCTCCGCGACAATTTGCGAATCTCCAGCTATGTTAGTTACCTCACACGGGCCGCGAGAGTCACGATCCCACAAGAAGTAACAGACACCACCTGCAAAATCGATTCCTGGAAATGCTTCTTGGGCATTCTCGTAGTCCACCAATTTCCGGATGCGATCGTCTGCCAACATCGTAGCGCGGAAGTTACTCAGCCCCTTCCCACCGCCCAGCCACCGCGATGGAATAACCATCATGAGGTAACGTGGCTCGAGCTGCTTCGCCTGTTCCACGAAGAGGTGATAAATAGGTGACGCACTGCGCCCGTGCCCCCCATCATCTAACTGATACGGTGGATTGCCGATAATCACGTCAAACTGCATTTCGCCTCCAAACAACTCGGTCACGCGAGTTTTGATACTATCCGTGTGAATGAACGCATAGGCGTGGGTTTCGAGATTTTCGCCCCGGTCAAAGGTCTTTGCGCTTGCACCGCAGTACTTGCACCTGCCATTTACCCACGTGTGCTCCAACCGCTCAAACCAGACATTGCCCGCCTCACTGTTAAACCCTTTGGCAATCGAATGCCGGCCGTTGGCGTGCTTGGAGCAGTAAACGCTGCGCCGCGCCAGCAGGCTGGTAAGGTGGGTAATGGCGATGCCGTACACCTGCCGGGTCAGGATGTGGTTAACGCGTTCCTCAAGGTCTGGCATTTCATCCGCCAGCCCTTTGGTCAGGCGGCTGGTGATCTCGCGCAAAAAGACGCCCGACTTGGTGCACGGGTCGAGGAAGCGCACCCTCTTGTCCGCCCAGATATTCGCGCCGTCAGGGTCGGCCGCCCACGCTTCGGCCACCATGTCCAGCATGCGGATGGCCAGCGCCGGCGG
>JAGRGP010000011.1 GCA_020445415.1 Gammaproteobacteria bacterium
AGTGCCAGCAGGTGCCAGACAGAAACGATATTTTTATAGTTAATACAATAAGTTATGTATCGTTTGGTGCTTGTGGGTGCCTGTCAGTGCCAGACGTGGAATCATTCCCACTCGATGGTAGCCGGGGGCTTACCCGAGATGTCGTAGGCTACCCGAGAAATCCCTTTAACCTCATTGATGATGCGGCGCGATACCTCTTCGAGAAAATCGAAGGGTAAATGAGCGAACCGGGCTGTCATAAAGTCCACGGTTTCCACGGCCCTAAGGGACACTACATACTCGTACTGCCGGGCATCCCCCACTACCCCCACCGAGCGCACGGGCAGGAACACGGCGAAGGCCTGGCTCACCCGATCATAGAGACCCTGATGGTGCAGCTCCTCGATAAAAATATGGTCGGCCTGGCGTAATATATCGGCATAGTGCTTCCTGACCTCGCCCAGTATCCGCACCCCAAGACCCGGCCCCGGAAAGGGATGGCGGTACACCATCTCGTAAGGCAGCCCCAGCTCCACGCCAATCTTGCGCACCTCATCCTTGAACAGCTCACGCAAAGGTTCCACCAACTCCAGTTTCATAAATTCGGGTAAGCCTCCCACGTTATGATGGGACTTGATCACGTGAGCTTTACCGGACTTGGCACCGGCAGATTCGATGACATCGGGGTAGATCGTCCCTTGCGCCAAAAAGCAGACTTGGGAGAGTTTTGCCGCCTCTTCCTCAAATATCTTAATGAACAAATTACCGATGATTTTGCGTTTCTGTTCAGGATCCCGTTCGCCAGCCAAGGCGTCCAAGAAGCGTTGTTCCGCATCCACACGGATTACCTGCACCCCCATATGCTGGGCAAAGGTTGCCATAACTTGATCACCTTCCCCAAGACGCAGCAAGCCGTTGTCTACAAACACACAGGTGAGCTGGTCTCCGATGGCACGGTGCAGCAGTGCGGCGACCACCGACGAATCGACCCCGCCGGACAGACCCAATAGCACCTTGCCATCCCTTACCTGGCTCTGAATCTGTGCAATGCTATCGTCAATGATTTGGCCCGGGGTCCAGAGTGCTTCACAACCGCAGATCTCAAACAGAAAATGGCCGATGATACGCTGGCCTTGCCGGGTGTGCGTCACTTCGGGGTGAAACTGGATCCCGTAAAACCCCCGAATCTCGTCCGCCATCCCAGCCAGGGGCGCATTGTCCGTTTCGGCAATGACATGAAACCCGGGGGGCAACACCTCAACCCGGTCACCATGACTCATCCACACGTCGAGTATTCCGTAGCCTTCTGGTGTGGTATGGTCCTCGATGTCCCGCAGCAGCCGCGAATGACCCCGAGCCCGCACCTGGGCATAGCCATATTCCCGAGCATTCGACGAGACCACTTCCCCACCTAGCTGAGCGGCCATGGCCTGCATTCCGTAACATATTCCAAGTACCGGGACACCTAACGAAAACACCTGCTGAGGCACCCGTGGGGTGTCGTCCTCGGTTACCGTTTCCGGACCACCCGAGAGAATGATGCCGGATGGTCGGTGATTAGCGATCACTGCTTCGCAGTGGTCGTAGGGCCATATTTCGCAATACACGCCCGCCTCCCGGACCCTTCTGGCAATGAGTTGGGTGTACTGGGACCCGAAATCCAGTATGAGGATACGGTGGGCGTGGATATCGGCACTCATGCAATGGTCCTCCTGATCAGTCCCGGCGGTAGTTCGGTGCTTCTTTGGTAATGGTCACATCGTGCACGTGAGACTCTGCGATGCCGGCGTTGGTAACCCGCACGAACTCCGGTTTGGTGCGCATCTCATCGATATTGGCACAACCGGTATACCCCATGCTGGAGCGAATCCCACCGATCAGCTGATAGACGATGTTCAGCATACTGCCTTTGTAAGGTACCCTGCCCTCGATTCCCTCTGGTACCAATTTTTCGGCATCCACCGTCCCCTCCTGGAAATAGCGGTCGCTGGAGCCTTGCTTGCCCGACATTGCACCCAGTGAACCCATTCCCCGGTAGGATTTGTACGAGCGCCCCTGATATATCTCAATCTCACCGGGCGACTCATCGGTTCCGGCGAACAAACCGCCGATCATTACCGAGTAGGCACCGGCGGCGATAACCTTGGCGATATCCCCGGAATAACGCAACCCGCCGTCGGCGATAAGCGGAATTCCGCTTCCATCAAGCGCCTTCGCCACGTCGGATACCGCGGTGACTTGCGGGACCCCTACACCGGCAACGATTCGGGTAGTACAGATTGATCCGGGACCGATTCCCACCTTGACAGCATCGGCTCCCGCATCCACCAGCGCTCGCGCGGCGGAAGCTGTGGCGATGTTTCCTCCGATAACCTGGACCGCCGGGTAGTTCCGCTTCACCCACGCCACGCGCTCCAGCACCCCTTGGGAATGGCCGTGCGCGGTATCCACGACGATCACATCGACCCCCCCGTTGACTAGCGCCTCCACCCGCTCCTCCGTGCCCTCGCCGGTCCCGACCGCAGCCCCCACCCGCAGGCGTTCCCGGTCGTCACGACAGGCGTGGGGATTTTCCTTGGCCTTTTGAATATCCTTGACCGTGATCAGCCCTCGCAGCTCGAATGATTTGTTCACCACCAGTACCTTCTCGATACGGTGCTTGTGCAGGAGTTTTATCACCTCCTCCCGGCGAGCCCCTTCCTGAACCGTTACTAACCGTTCCTTGGGTGTCATGATGGAGGAAACGGGATCGCTCATACGGGTTTCAAACCGCAGATCGCGGCCGGTAACGATTCCCACCAGTTGGCTTCCGTCGGTAACCGGCACGCCCGAGATATTATGGGCACGGGTCAGCTCCATAACCTCGAAAATACTGGTTTCAGGTGAAACCGATATGGGATCCTGGATCACCCCGCTTTCGTATTTCTTGACGCTCAGCACCTGTTGGGCCTGCTGGTACGGTGTCATGTTCTTATGAATAATGCCGATACCGCCCTCCAATGCCAGGGCGATGGCAAAACGAGACTCGGTCACCGTGTCCATGGCCGCCGATACCAGTGGGATACTCAGCTTGATCTCTCGGGTGAGCGAGGTGGAAAGATCCACGTCCTTGGGTAACACGGTAGAGTGTGCCGGCACGAGTAGCACGTCGTCGAATGTGAGGGCTTCCTGGATAAGGCGCATTGTCGATCCTCCCTAAAACAGGTGGGCGGCCGGATCGCCGAGAGTTGGCGATGACGGGTAAAACGGTTAATTATAAAATTTGCGCCATTCAAGGTAAACTCAGCGGCCAATGTTTTTCTTAGGTGGACAAACCGCCTCAGCCGGCCAGATTTGGATTTTCCATGCCCCACTCGCTGGAACAGACAAGTTTCGAGAGAGACATATTCAGTGTCAGCCGCCTCAACACCGAGGTAAGAGCGGTATTGGAGGGCAGTTTTCCCCTGCTGTGGGTCGAGGGGGAGATATCCAACCTGGCGCGGCCCGCCTCGGGCCACCTCTACTTTTCCCTCAAAGACAATCACGCCCAGGTGCGCTGCGCCATGTTCCGCATGAAGCGGAACTATCTTCGCTTTCAACCGGAAAACGGATTACAGGTACTGGTCCGTTGCCGAGTCAGCCTGTTCGAAGGCCGGGGAGAGTTTCAACTATTAATCGAGCATATGGAGCCCGCCGGCGAGGGAGCACTACGCCGGGCCTTTGACGAACTCAAGGGGAAGCTTGCCGGGGAAGGGTTGTTCGATAGCGCGCGGAAAACCCCGCTGCCGCCGTTTCCAAAGCGGATCGGCGTCATCACCTCCCCACAGGGGGCGGTGCTACACGATATTACCACCGTGCTAAACCGCCGCTATCCGATCGCCGAGGTGATTGTCTACCCGGTGCCCGTACAAGGACAGGGAGCCCATCGAGTGATCGCGGATATGATCAGTCTTGCAGACCGCAGAGGGGAATGTGATCTGCTGATTCTGGCGCGGGGCGGCGGATCTCTGGAGGATTTAGCGGCCTTTAACACCGAAGAGGTGGCCCGCGCTATCCATCGAACGAAGATTCCCCTGGTGTCGGCAATCGGGCATGAAACCGATTTCACGATTGCCGATTTCGTTGCCGACTTACGGGCGGCTACCCCTACCGCAGCGGCGGAATTGGCCACTCCGGATCGGCGGGAGTTGAACGAGCAGATCGGTGCCCTTTGGCAACGGCTTGGATCCCATGCTCAGCGATTGCAGTATCGTCTTGATTCCCGACTGACAGAGCTGCAACAACGCCTGGAACGTTGCCATCCGCGGAGCCGTCAACACCAAAGGCAACAGCGGATCGACGAGTTGGAGGGCCGATTAACCCAGACCGTGGCCCAGCATCTTCATGGCCACCGTGCCTTGTTCGCCAGCTTAGGTGCCCGGCTAAACGGCTCCACCCCGATCCACGCGTTAAGGCACTTGAAGCAACGCAACCTGTCGCTCGGGGCACGGTGTTTGTTTGCCATGAAAACACAGTTGGAATCACGAAACCAACAGTTGACGGCGCGGGCCTCCCGGCTACACACCCTGAGTCCGCTGGCAACACTGGAACGGGGCTATTCCGTGACCCGCAAACTCCCGGAGGGATCCATCGTTCATGACTCCGCCACATTGACCCCTGGCGATACCGTAGAAACCCAGCTGGCTCGAGGCCTGCTGATCTGCCGGGTTGACGAGATTCACTAGCCCATGATTTTCAGGAGACCGCTGCATCCATATCGGGCGCGGACTGTCGTGCCGGAAAATGTTTGATCCCAAATCGGTGTGGACCACTGCGGTCATTGCCTCCCTAGTCGCCCTGGGGCCCCTGTCGACCGATATGTATCTGCCCGCCTTCCCAGCCTTGGTGCTCGCGTTTGGCGCACGCATGAACCAAGTACAACAAACTCTCAGCATTTTTTTGGTCGGGTTTGCCCTCGCCCAGCTATTGTACGGCCCGTTGTCCGATCGTTTCGGACGCAAGCCTATGCTGCTGGCGGGGATGTTGTTGTTCTTGCTGAGCAGTATCGGTGCAACGCTGACTCAATCCATCGAACAGCTCAGTGTGCTACGGCTGTTGCAGGCCATTGGTGGCAGCGCAGGACCCGTTCTCGGCAGAGCTATGGTCCGGGATATTCACGGGCCGGCCGAATCGGCCAGATTACTCTCCTATATCGGTACGGCCATGGCGGTGGCACCCGCCGTGGCGCCAATCGCAGGCGGATATCTCACCCTCTGGTACGGTTGGGAATCGGTGTTCCTTTTCCTCGCCATCTACGCGGCCGCCGGTATCGGGATGCTCAGCCTGCGGGTTCCGGAAACGGCCCCGCCCGGCAGTCACCACCCACTGAACCCCAAGGCACTACTCTCCGGCTACCGCCGGTTGCTGAAACATCCCACGTGGCGTTGGTATACACTCTGCTGTGCATTTTCCTTCAGCGGTCTGTTTTCTTTTCTCTCCGGTTCCGCTTTCGTGATAATCAATTACTACGGTTACCGGGAAGAGCAATTTGGGCTGCTATTCGCGTTGGTGGTTATCGGTTACATGTGTGGCACCCTGATTGCCGGACGTTTGGTCCGTACCCAGGGAATCGATCGACTGCTTGGTAGCGGGGCTATGATCGCCGCAGTCAGCGGTGCCGTCATGGCCATTTTGGCAGTCGCCGAGGTCCACAGCGTGTGGGCAGTAATCGTCCCGCAGACTCTGTATATGCTTGGCACCGGTATCGTCATGCCACAGTCCATGGCGGGAGCACTCGTCCCGTTTCCGCGAATGGCTGGAACCGCCTCGGCGCTACTCGGATTTGTGCAGATGGGGTTGGCCGCTCTAATTGGTATTGTGGTTGGACACTACCATGATGGGGGCCCCCTCTCCATGTCCCTTGCGATCGGAATCATGGGGTTGATGACCTTGATATGCTATTGGCTACTGCGCACATCCACCCCTGAAAGATAACCTAGGTGGAAATCCGCGTCATGCTGTTCCCCCCAACCGCAACAATCTGCCGAGGGCGATACTCAGGCCCAGAGTGCTCCTGATAGAAATTTGGCCAGTCACTGCCCCGAGCGCCGCTAGCTCAATATCACCTACCTGGGGTATTGCGGTGCCTATTTTCTATTCACAAATTTCTTGAGCCGCTGGCGCTTGCTGATCTGGCGGGGGGTGAGCATGTTCTTCCTGCCTTGAAAGGGGTTTTCACCCGACTTGAACTCGATGCGAACCGGGGTCCCTTGCAAACCCAGTGCCTCCCGAAATCGGTTGACCAGATACCGTTTATAGGTCATCGGCACCGCTTCCGTCTGATTGCCGTGGATGACGATGATCGGCGGATTCTTGCCTCCTTGGTGCGCATAACGGAGCTTGATCCTGCGACCGTGCACCGTCGGTGGTTGATGTTCGCGCACGGCGCTCTCCAAGACCCTCGTCAGTTGGGGTGTGGACAGATCTCGCAAGGCATTGGCACCCGCCGTATCCAGCAGTGGATAGAGATTCCCGACACCGGATCCATGCAAGGCGGATATATATTGCCGGCTGGCGAAATCGAGAAAGGGGAGTTTACGCTCTAGCACTTCCTTGATCTTTTCCCGCTGCCCTAGATCCAACCCGTCCCATTTGTTGACCACCAGCACTAATGCCCTGCCACTCTCCAAGATATGCCCCGCCAGGCTCGCATCCTGTTCCCCAATCCCTTGACGGGCATCCAACACCAGCATAACCACGTTGGACTGCTCAATGGCATCGAGCGTTTTGATAACGCTAAATTTCTCGACCACATCATCAACACGTGAGCGGCGCCTTACGCCAGCGGTATCGATGAGGGTGTAGCGCTTTCCAGCATGCGTATAGCCAATGAAAATACTGTCCCTGGTGGTACCCGGCTGATCGAACGTCACCACCCGCTCCTCGCCCAGCATGCGGTTAACCAAGGTGGATTTACCCACATTGGGCCGCCCCACCACGGCGATCTTTAGTCCACTGTCCTCGGGGACGTCCGGGTGGCTGTCCTGGGACTGTCCGCTAGCAGTCAACAGGGCATCGATCAATGCCCGTACCCCGTGCCCATGAGCGGCCGCGATGGGAACCGGTTCACCGAGACCGAGAACATGGAACTCGATTTTCGCCAGCTCCCGATCCAGATTTTCACTCTTGTTGACTACCAGCGTTATCGGCTTGCCAGTACGTCTCAGACTTGTGGCGATTAATTCATCACCTGCCGTGCAACCGCTCTTGGCGTCTACCATCAACAGGACGTGATCGGATTCTGTTACCGCCGCCCGAGCTTGCCGGTCCATGAGCAGATCCACTCCACCATCCACTCCGCTGAGTCCACCGGTGTCAACCACCACATAGGGCTTGGAACCCAGCCGCCCCACGCCGTACTGTCGGTCTCGCGTCAGTCCCGGTTGGTCGGCGACCAACGCGTCACGGGTCCGCGTGAGGCGATTAAACAGCGTGGATTTACCCACGTTTGGGCGGCCTACCAAGGCGATCACGGGCAGCATCAATCGCGCTCCAGGTAAGGTCAGTAGTTTTCTCTGGAGCCCGCGGGAAGCGTGGAATCAAACCCGGACGACTCCGCGTCGTAATCCCGTTGTATCCTGGTTCCGAAATCTGGGGTATCGGTAATTCCAGTCTCATCACCGCCAATAGGATCGAGGGTACCGAAATAGTAGCGAGTGCTCTCACCACCCTGGGAGTCACCAACGGCGAAAACCGCCAGATCCCCCCCTGTCCCGTAGACGTAGAGCCTGTCGTCGGCGACTATCGGAGACAGGATGGGCTCACTGCCGACACGCACCCGCGCCACCAATCCCCCATCCACGCTAGACAACCAATGCAGATAACCTTCGAAATCGCCGACCACCACATAATCTCCAAGCACCGCTGGCGCAGAGAGCCCCCGATTCAACAAGTCCTTGTTTTTCCATAGAGCCACGCCATTTCCGGGATCAAATGCCCAGACCTGCCCCGCGGCATCCGACACATAGAGGCCACGCCAATCGGCCCGAATATCGGAGTACGCCGAAAGGTCCTTGCGCCAGAATACGCTCCCGTTGTCCTCGCCCACCGCCGCCAGCTGCCCTTGATAGGTGGTGACAAAGACGAGCCCGCCCATGACCAGGGGATCACCGTCAATATCCACCATCCGCTCCAGTTCAGACCGGCCACTGGGTAGAGTCACCGATGTCTCCCAGAGCAGAGTGCCGTTCAGTATGTCCAAGGCAACCAGTTTACCCGAGGCGAACCCCACCAGAACCCGGCCGCCACTAACCGCCGGCGAGCTGCTGCCATGAAGGGTCAGAACCGGAATCGGACGCTCGTAGAGCCATATCTGCCTGCCATCCAGCACATCAAATCCAAACAGTTTGCCATCCACGGTATGAACAACAACCACCCCCAGGGCACTCTTGGGGACCGACAGAATCTCACTGCTAACCGGAGCCCGCCACTGCTCCTCTCCGGTCTCGGAACTTAATGCCACCAGCTCCGCATCCCGTGTACCCACGAAGACAAGTTCGCCATCCACACCTGGCCCGCCAGAAATTTCCAGCCCGGTTTGCACCCGCCAAAGCGGCTTACCGGTGATCGCATTCAAGGCCATCACTATCCCATCGCCACTGGCGATGAACAGCCTTTCTCCATCCACCTGCGGAACCAATTTAGCCGATTTCTCGTCGGCTCCCTGGCCCACGGTGCCGGCCCAAAGCTGATGAATCTGAAATTGATTACTGATCGGAACCAACTCCGCAGGTGGGTCGGTAACTTCTTCCGGCGCCAGCCAGCCAAATGGGTTCATTGACCCGCACCCGCTGACCAATAGGGCCAAAACTGCCGGAACAAGCCGCTTCATCGTGCTGCCCTCAGAGATTCGCTGCCAGGTCATCCATCTTCATCTGCACCAGAACCGGATTCCCTACCTGATTATCAAGTGCCTCTTGGTAAGCCGCTTTGGCCGCTTGGATATCTCCCCGGGCACCGGCGATGTCACCCCTAAGCTCTGCAAACTCACCGCGATAACCATCATCCCCGGCGGCGGCCACCTGCGCCGCGGCGGCATCAAGTTGACCCTCACTCAGCAGGATACGCACCAGCCTGATCCGAGCAATCTGTTTAAGTGAATTATCGGATGCATTCTCCAAGGCCCATTTGAGCTGTGCGACCGCCGCAGGCCCGTCCCCCTGTTCCAGACTCGCCTTGGCAAGGCTCAAGGCGGCAAATACCGCATAGGTCGTTCCGGCATGTTCCTTCATCAGCATTTCTGCCTGAGCGCTGGCCCGTTCCGTCTCCCCCCGCTGCATGAACTGGTTCATCTGCTCAAATTCCAAAGAGGCCTGGTTGGAGATAGATTCATTGTACTCTACCCAGTACTTCCATCCGAACACCGCGCCCAGCCCCAGGACAACGCCGCCCACCACGGATTTGCCATTCTCCTTCCACCATTTTTTCAGCGCTTCAACTTGCTCTTCTTCTGATAAATTTGGGTTTACCATAATCTCCTCGCTACCCTACCCAATTCGGAGTCTACGCCAGCCAGCAACGGCCCAAGTTGGGATCCAATTCATTCGCTCAAGATTTCAACGACAGACAAAAGCGCCATTATTGCACCCCATCTTCCCAAGAAATTCCACCAAAGCCGCCTGGGTGATCTCCTGTTGCTCGGTGTCGTCACGCAGGGATTTAATGCCAACCGTACCACGGCCGAGCTCCTCTTCACCCAGGATCAACGCGAACCGCGCTCCACTGCGATCAGCCCGTTTGAACTGGCTCTTGACGCTCCCCCCGCCGCAATGGGTTAGCAGTTGCAGCCCGGGCAAGGCAGTACGTAACGTCTCTGCCAGGATCATCCCGTGACGCTGTGGCTCGTCGCCGACCAGTACCAGGTAGGCGTCGGGACGCCCCATATCCAGCCGCGGCAAGCCCTGCTCAAGCAGTAAAATCAAACGTTCAACACCCATCGCAAAACCGATACCCGGCGTGGCGCGTCCACCCAGTTGCTCAACCAGCCCATCGTACCGGCCGCCGGCACAGACCGTTCCCTGGGCGCCTAGCCGAGCGGTTACCCATTCGAAGACCGTGCGGGAATAGTAATCCAGGCCCCGTACCAGCCGGTGGTTAATCTGATAGCCGATACCCAGCTCATCCAGGCCACGCCGAAAGGTATCGAAGTGTTCCCGGGATTCCGTGCCGAGATAGTCCATCAATACGGGGGCCTGACCCAGAACCTCACGCAGATCCGGATTTTTCGAATCCAGGATACGCAGCGGATTGCTATCCAGACGACGCCGGCTTTCCTCGTCCAGAAGCTGACGGTGTGCGGATAGATACTTTACCAGCGCCTCTCGGTATAACAATCGCTCTGCGGAGCTGCCCAGTGTATTAATCTGCAGTTCCAATCCATCCAAACCCAGCTCACGCCAAAAGCGGTGGGTAATGGCAACGATCTCGATATCGATATCAGGGCCCTCCATTCCGAAGGCTTCGGCCCCAATCTGATAAAATTGCCGGTACCGGCCCTTCTGAGGCCGCTCGTGCCGAAACATCGGGCCGGCGTACCAGATACGCTGTACCTGGTTGTGAAAAAGGCCATTCTGTATCCCCGCCCGCACGCACCCCGCGGTACCCTCCGGCCGCAAGGTCAAACTATCGCCATTGCGGTCGGCGAAGGTATACATCTCCTTCTCTACGATATCGGTAACGTCCCCAATCGAACGGCGAAACAGCTCGGTCGGTTCGGCCACCGGCGTTCTGAGCTCGCGGTATCCATATCTCCCGAGTACATCCACCACCCGTCCCTCGAGAAACCGCCAGAGTCCACTTTGCTCGGGGAGGATATCGTGCATGCCACGAATCGCCTGAATATTCTTCGCCATCTTAAGGTGCTTTCCAAAGTGTTGCTCGAGAAACCGGTCTAGATTCTCGACCGCGGAATACCGGATTTCAGCGGTCTATCTTCTCCGGATCCAGCGTCAGACGGGCGACATTTCCGCGCGTGTAGGGGGTGATATCAAACTCCCGGCCATCGATAAAAACGCGAGCCACCGCCGCCTTGCCCAAGACTAGGCTGAACGGCGGACTGCCCTCCAATACTTGCCGGGTGCCGCCCTTGACTTCGCCCATCAGGTTGAAGCGGCCACTCGCATCACTGATCTTGACCCAGGACGCCCCATCGAACTGCACCACGACCCGTCCCGTATCGCCGCCTGCGGGAGGCAGCGGTTGCTCAAGCGGGGAAACAGGCGGACCCGGGCTCGGGGTTACCGTTTCTGATTCCAACCCATCGGTTGCCGGCACGGCAGGCGGCTCGGGGGAAGTCACCAGCGCGTCGTCGACCACTGATTCCCTCTTTGTGGAAATAGTTTCGGCCACCGCTTCTTCGTCCGCTTTTTCGGTCACAGCGTTCCCATCGAGGGACTGGGGTAACAGCAATGTGGCCGGGCCACCGTCGCCGATCTCAATCAACTTGTCGGTTGTCGAAAACGTTTGAACCTCGTCATCATCACCTGCCTGCTGACTCGTGTCCTCCACTGGGCTGGACTTGCCCATCAGTGGAAACTGTATAGGCCACGGCAGATATCCCCGCCACCAGACCGCCACCAATACCAAAAGGCCAAGCACAATCAGCCAGGTGACAACCCGCATGATTATCCGGCTACCCCCAACTTCGTGACTGACCTGGGCAATCTTGAGGTCGGGCAACCGCCCCTTCTCCGGATTTAGCTTGTGATAGGCATTTAGGATCGGCTCGGTGGGAACCCCCAGGAATCGGGCATAGTTTCTGAGATACCCCTGAATGAACACCGGTCCGGGAAGCTCGCCATAAGCGTCCGCCTCGAGCGCCTCGAGCTTCTGATCACTGAGGTGTAGCAACGTGGCAACCCGCGATAAATCAAGGTCCTGAGACTCCCGTAACGCCTTGAGACGCTGACCGGGTCCTTCGGCTACCTGTGCCTGCCCTTCGTTAACCGCTGCATTCATCGGATTAGGGTTTCTCTCGCAATCTGCGCTTCCCTGGAATCGGGATAGTTACTGTTCAACTGTAAAAGGTAATTGGAGGCCATGTCCCAGTCCCCGAGCTTACGTGCAACCTGAATGCCGACCCAGAGAGATTCCGCGGTGTGTCCACTCACTCGGGAAAATCTCAGAACGTAATCCCTGGCGGATTGATACCTTTTCTGATCCAGATCGAGCTTAGCCATCTCCAGAAGTGCCACCGGAAAGCGGGGATTGGTCTCCAACGCTTTTCTCAGGAAGCTTTCGGAACGATCCAGTTCCCCCATTTTCCCAATACAGATCCCGGCGTTGGTATATGCGAGTTCTGGCGTGCGGTACAGCGGATTAGCCAGTGCCGATTCAAATTCCGACACCGATTCAGCGTAGCGTTCCTGCTTACAAAGAAAAGTACCGTAAGCATTTCGAATATAGGAATTCTCGGGCTCCAAACCAATCGCGGTCCGGAAATGACGTTCCGCTAGCGGAAACTCGCCAATGCGATCGTAGATCAAACCGATGATATTGTGGGCCTCAGCGCTGTCGGGTTCGACCCGAAGCGCCTTTTTGGCTTGCTGAAGCGCAACATCCAATTGGCCCGACTGCAGATAGGCGATTGCCAGTTTGACATAGATGTCGCCAGATCTACTGGTCGTCTGGGGTGACTTAATCTCCCCTAAGGACCCGGTATGGTCGTCCCCATCCGGGCGCACCATACCCTCGGAACAACCCCCGATTAACGCGCAAATTACCACCACTGGCGAGAGGCGGCCCAATCCAGTGATCTCCCTCACGGTGTGGTGACCCTCGCCGGGAAGGGTGAGTTGGCCGCTCGGCGACTGCGATCCCGGACCCGGCCGACCAACTGTCCGCAGGCCGCATCGATATCATCCCCCCGGGTCTTGCGCGTCAGGGTGACGATTCCGGCCCTGATGAGCCGCCGCCGAAACTCGTCGATCCGCTCCTGCGAAGAGCTACGATAACCACCCCCGGGAAAAGAGTTAAAGGGAATCAGATTCACCTTGGACGGTGTCCCCTCAAGTAATCGGATCAGTTGCTTGGCCTGGTGGTCGCTGTCGTTGACACCTTCGAGCATGACATACTCCCAAGTTACCTTGCGGCGGCGATCTTTCCCAAGATAGGCACGACACGCGGGGATTAGTTGTTCCAGGGGATACTTCTGGTTGATTGGCACCAACTGGTCACGCAAGGCATTGTCGGGAGCATGCAATGATACCGCCAAACTAACGTCGCTGACTTCACCCAACCGCTGCAGCGCCGGGACCAAACCCGCAGTACTCACGGTTACCCGGTATTTGGAGAGCATGTATGCGAGATCGTCCTGCATGATATCCGTGGCCGCGATAACCGCTTCCAGGTTGGCGAGGGGCTCTCCCATGCCCATCAGCACCACATTGGTCACCGGCTTGCCTAACTGATGCACCGCAATCCAGAGTTGCCCCAAGATTTCTCCGCTGGTGAGGTTGCGGTTGAAGCCCTGGCGCGCCGTGGAGCAGAAACTACAGCTCAATGCACAACCCACCTGAGAGGAAACGCACAAGGTGCCACGCCCGGACTCCGGGATAAATACCGTCTCGATCCTATTACCGCATTCCAGCTCCAACACCCATTTATGCGTGCCATCCAGCGACGGCTGTTCAAGCACGATCAACGGCAGTCTGATCTGCGCGACCTCGCTCAACCGGCCACGCAACTGCCGCGACAGATCCGTCATGGCGTCAAAATCGGTAACTCCATGCTTGTGGATCCATTTTAGCAAGATTCGCCCGTGAAACGGCTTTCCCCCGTGTTTCTGGACAAAGGCCTGGATGCCTTCACGGTCCAGATTCAGGAGATTAATCTTATCCTCGCAAAAACCGGCCAACGCCATCTCAACGGGTACGTTCGCAGACGCCTTCAGGGAAAAAGAACGCAATCTCCACCGCCGCGGTTTCCGGGGCATCCGAACCATGCACGGCGTTCTCGTCAACCGTCTTGGCGAAATCCGCGCGAATCGTTCCCGGCGCCGCATCCTGTGGGTTGGTGGCTCCCATAACCTCCCGGTTTTTGGCAATGGCATTCTCGCCTTCCAGTACCTGCACCATGACCGGCCCGGAGGTCATGAAATCCAGCAGGTCGTTGTAGAAGGGCCGCTCCTTGTGCACGGCGTAGAATTCACCCGCCTGTTCCCGGGTAAGGTGCAACATCTTGGAAGCCACTATCCTGAGGCCAGCATCTTCAAAGCGGGAGTAGATCTTTCCGATGACATTCTTAGCGACTGCATCAGGTTTAACTATGGAAAAAGTACGTTCGATTGCCATCAAAAGCTCCAATAATTCAAACAATAACAAGCCTTGCGCATCAGTTGCCGCGCATTGCGCGGTGTTACCGGAAACGTGCCGGGAGCACGCATCGGGTGGGAGCACCCCAGAGAGGGTCTACCATGGCCGGAAGAATGCGCTTGCCCTCAACAGTTAACTTATAAATCAAAGGCTTACAGAGACACGACAGGATGCTGCACTGACTCTCCCTAGCCGCTATCAAGCCCCGGCTAAAAGTACTTACAAAACCGGGGCTTAGTTTACCTTGAGGAGACTGACTCAAGCAATACACGTCGACTAGCGTTAGCGATTAAACCTGGCGCCTAGCCTCACTGACTCCGGGGAGCTGGCTTATTTTGTCGAGGATACGGCTTAACTGCCGCATATTGGATATTTCTATCGTAAAGCGCATATTCGCTAGCTCGGTTTTGCGGTTTGACTGGGTACTGACACCCGTTACGTCGACATCCTCGTTGGTGAAAATCGATGAGATGTCCCGCAACAGCCCCTTACGGTCAGCGGCAACGACCCGGATATCAACAGGATAACTGGTCTCGGGTGGTTGTTCCGCCCAAGCCACTTCGACCATCCGTTCCCTTTCCCCGTCTTCAAGATTACGGATCATCGCGCAATCGGCACGATGCACGGTTACTCCCCTGCCCCGTGTGATGAAGCCAACAATATCGTCTTGAGGCACTGGCTTGCAGCAGCGCGCCATGTGCGTCATCAAGTCGTTGACTCCCTCCACCACTACCGATCCACCCGCCCGTGATAGCGGCTTGACCACTCGCTTCGGCTTCGGCAGCAGGTCTGTGGGGACGCGGCGCCGCTCACCGCCGAGTCCAGCCACCTGCACCGGTGATACTTCACCGCGACCGATCGCGGCTAGCAAATCGTCGGGCTTCTGCAGATTGAAACGCCGCGCGGCCGTATCCAGGTCGGGCCGGCCGACCCCCAGCCGGACCACTTCGCGTTCCAGACTGGCGCGACCGAGTTCCAGATGCTGGCCATAATCCTGCTGTTTGAACCATTGGCGGATTCGGTTTCGCGCCTTACTGGTCTTGATATAACCTAAATGAGCACTTAACCAATCCCGGCTCGGTCCCCCTTCCTTAACCGTGAGAATTTCGACTACCTTTCCACTTTCCAGGGTGTGGGTCAGGGGCACTATGCGACCATCCACCTTGGCACCCCGGCAACGGTGACCTACATCAGTATGCACGGCGTAGGCAAAGTCGACCGGCGTGGAGCCCTGGGTGAGTTCGATTACACGACCTTGAGGCGTCAAGGCATAGATGTGCTGCGATTCCAGCTCACTCCTCAAGGTCTCAACGAAATCCTCGGAAACACTATTGTCATCCTTCAGGTCGAGCCAGCTGCGCATCAACGTCACCCGTTTCTCAAACTCCGGGTCCTGCTTTCCTGCCTCTTTATATCGCCAGTGCGCGGCCACTCCGAGTTCCGCGTGTTGATGCATCTCGTGGGTGCGAATCTGAATCTCCACGGGCCAATCATCCGGACCAATCACCGCCGTGTGGATGGAGCGGTAGAGGTTGGCCTTCGGTGTGGCGATATAGTCATCAAACTCCCCAGGAATATGACGCCATATGCCGTGCACCACTCCCAGTACGGAGTAACAGTCCGCGACGCTATCGACCAGTACCCGGAGGGCTCTAAGGTCGAATATTTGCTCGATGGGCACGGACTTCCGCTTCATCTTTTTCCAGATACTGTAGATATGCTTTGGCCGGCCGCTAACCTTGGCCTCGATCCCCAGCCGGGAGAACTCTTCTTGTAACCGGTCGATAACCAACCGGATAAAGTTTTCCCGTTCACTGCGTCGGGAACTCAGTCTCGAGGCAATTTCCCGATACTCCTCCGGGTGCAAATAGCGCAGGCAAAGATCCTCCAGTTCCCACTTTATCTGCCAGATACCCAGACGATTGGCGAGAGGCGCATAGATCTCCTCGGTTTCCTGAGCGATGGGAATCTGCACCACCGCCGGCTGGTGTTTGAGTGTGCGCATCTGATGCAGCCGCTCGGCCAAGAGGATGAATACCACCCGCAGATCATCAGCGATACTCAGCAACATGCGCCGAAGATACTCGGCATGACGAGTCTCGTTCTCTTGCCGCCCGCCGGCGCTTATCCGGGGTAATGAGCCGATGCGCCGCATGTCACTGACCATCCGGGAAACATCTTCGTCAACCAGAGTATCAAAGGCTTCCGGCTCGACCGCCTCATCGGCCGTGAGGCTATGCAATATCGCTGCAACCAACGTATCGATATCGAGGCCCAGCCGGAACAGGATGTCGGCAATGGCGATGCCCCGTTTCAGCGGCGCTTCCTCTCCCTCCGGAACCTCATGGAGCCGCAGTGACAATGCCAGATGGCAGACATCCCGCAACGCTTGCAGTCCGGGCTCACCACGTTCGCCGGCAACCGCGGCCATCCAAGCATCGACCCCCTGTTGATCCAGAGAATCACCTGCCGAAAAGTGTGAAGTGACGCTGACCATGATTGATCGATAGTATGAAGTCCCGTTTCCCGGAATTACCGCGATGGGGATGGTCCTGGCCGAGCCTTACACCAAGCCACGCTGGCAAAGGGGCGATGAGAAGCTACCGGTCGCGGACTGCAATTAGCCCAATTCAAGCGAATCCTTAGTGGGCACAAGTCCCCACGCGTACCGCTTCGGGTCCCACGGACTCCGGCGATCATCGATACCTAGCGGACCTGCCTGGGTCTCAGGGGAACAGCCCGCCGGGAGACCCAGTGAAACGACCCCAATGCGCGCGCATACTAGCACTTTTTTCAGGCATCCCCAAAGGCTGCCCGGTGCCCCCACGGGAGGGCCGGAGGACCAATCACCGGAAATCAAAGGAGGTGACTGACTAGGCCATCGGCCAGCTTTGGTTCGAACCAGGTGGATTTTGGCGGCATCATGCTTCCGGCGTCGGCCACCGCCATAAGCGCCTCCATACCGGTGGGGAACAGCGAAAACGCCACTGCCATCTCGCCGCTCTCGACCCGTTGCTCCAGCGCCCGCAGCCCCCGTATTCCTCCCACGAAGTCAATCCTCTCGTCGCTGCGCTGATCCCCGATTCCGAGGACCGGCTCGAGCAGTTCCCGGGTGAGAATACTGACGTCCAGACGGCCTACCGGATCACACTGGCGGAGACGTTCCAAGTCGAATTGCAATCGGTACCACTGACCCGACAGGTACATACCGAATTCGCCAGGAGCGGCCGGCTTGAATGGCTCGCTACTGATGCTCACGCTAAACCGCCTGACCACCTCATCGAGAAAACCCTCACTTCCCAACCCGTTGAGGTCACGCACCACTCTGTTGTAATCCAAGATCCGCACCTGGTCATGGGGAAACAATACGGCCAGAAAATAGTTGTGCGGAGACTCCGCCGGCCCCGCCGCAGGATGGCTGGTCTCGTTTCGACTTGCCGCCACCCGCGAGGCAGCGGCGGAACGATGGTGGCCATCTGCCACATAGAGTGCCGGCATGCCGTCAAAACTGCCCGTCAATCGCCCGATCAACGGCTCGTCGTCAATCACCCACAGTTGGTGCCGTACACCATCCCCCCCCAAGACATCGACCGCGGAGGGGCCATTGGCGACATCCGCCAGCACCCGATCCACATCCCCATCGCTTTTATATACAAGAAACACCGGCCCGGTCTGGGCGTTTAGCGCCTCGATCTGCCGCACCCGATCATCTTCCTTCTTAGGTCGGGTGTGCTCGTGTTTCTTGATCCGGCCTTGATCGTAGGCAGCCACGGAAGCGATCGCCACTATACCCGTCTGGATATGCCCGTCCATGGTGAGGCGATAGACATAGAAACAGGGTGATGGATCCTGAATCAACACCCCTTGCCGCCGCATCTCGGCGAGATTCTCGGCGGCCTTTTGGTACACCTCCGGGGCATAAGGATGGACCGATTCAGGCAGACTGGCCTCTGGCCGGGAAATGTGCAAAAAACTCCAAGGCCTCCCGGCGATCATCTCACGGGCTTCCGCACGGCTCATGACATCGTACGGAGGAGCAATCACGTCCCTTGCACGGGCCGCCATGGGTCTCAGTCCCGCAAAAGGCAATATCAATGGCATTGTTAGCTCCCAGCGATCCGTTCCAGCGGATCATAATCGTCAACAGCAAAATTCATCCCAATCGGCCACGACACGTCCAAATTTGACCGATATCAAGCCCCGACGCGTGATTTCTGGTTTACTAGTCTCACCCAACCCGGGCAGGAAACGATACCACATGCAATGACAACCTCCAGAGGTCTGATTGGATTTTTTGCCTTATGCCTTGTCTCTGCAACTAGCGCCCAGGAGAATCAAGACTTTGATGTGGTCACCATGAATAATGGCGACATCTTTAACGGTAATCTGGTGCTGGAGCAGTTCGATATCGATACCGGATACGGAACGGTCGCTGTTTCTGCGGATTATGTGACCGATGTCGAGATCGATGCAGACCGACTGGGGGTTCGAATCCACACCCGGTTTGGGGACCGATTTCATGGCCGAGCCAAACACCCTGCGCTACGAATCATCCGGCCGCTGGAACCTACCCTGCCATTGGCGATCGCCGATATCTCGACAATCCGGATTGCCCCACGGCCGCTGCGGATAAAAGGGCTCAACGCCGCCGACACCCTGGAGACCGTCAGCGGCGATCTGTTTGCCGCTCGGCTCATCAGCCGGGAACTGCTCTTGAAAACCCGTTCGGGATTACAACTGATCAACCTCGACAATGTGCATATCGTGGAGATTGAGTTGTCCCAGGAAGAACCTCTCGCACAAGTTACCTTTAACGGTGGCGACATTCAGCAGGGGCAGCTGTTGACCGAGACAGTCCGGGTTCATAGCCGCTATGGCGATACGCTCGATATTCCGGTGGAAAAGATTACCCGCATGGGTATCAGGGTAAATTACCGGGACAACGATAGCCCCCGGTTCAACTATCGTAAACAGGTACCTCAGGCTGCCTGGTTTCAAGACCGGCTGCGTGACGGAAATATGGGACCTGAGATGGTAGCCCTGCGGGGTGGTGCGTACACAAGGGGCGATAGCCGGGGAGATGACGACGAGTCGCCACCCCATACCATCAATCTCTCACCGTTCGCGATCGCAATCTATGAAATCACCTTCGAAGACTACGACCGGTTTGCCGCCAGTACCCACCGGGAACATCCGAATGACGAAGACTGGGGTAGAGGACGGCGTCCGGTCATCAATGTCTCCTGGGACGACGCCCGCGCATATGTCGACTGGCTGAGCCAGCAGACAGGCGAAACCTACCGCTTACCTACAGATGCGGAGTGGGAGTACGCTGCGCGAGCACGAAGCCAGAGCCGATTCTGGTGGGGCAGCGAGACAGGTATCGCGAGGGCGAACTGTGCAGGCTGTCAGAGTCTATGGGACGGTGAGAAAAGTAGCCCAGTGGGGCGCTTTCTCCCCAACAGTTTCGGCCTGCACGATACTGCGGGGAATGTCTTTGAGTGGGTGGAAGATTGCTGGGACAACCGTTTTTCGGAAGCCCCCCGGAACGGTGGCGCCCTGGTAAAGCCAGGCTGCGGGGTGCGGGTTATCCGGGGTGGGGCCTGGAGCTTTCCCCCTACGGAGTCCCGCTCCGCGAATCGGTGGCGTAATTTCCAGTCCAGGCGAAGTGACGACACCGGTTTCCGAGTGGTTAGAGAACTGCCAAAATAAGCCAGCCCCCACCTCCGGCCGTCCTACCTTTGGGTAGCGCGAGTCATAGGACTGTATCCGAAATGAGCGAAATCACCTTGGCCACCGACTTGATGTTGCTGCTGTTCGTTACGGGCATGGTGGCAGGGACTTTGGACGCCATGGCCGGCGGCGGCGGACTCATCACCTTGCCGGTACTACTCTTCGCCGGCCTCCCGCCCACCGAAGCCTTGGCAACCAATAAGCTACAGGGCAGTTTCGGAACCTTCTCCGCCAGCTTATATTTTCTGCGCCATCGGGCGGTCAGGCTGTCGGATATTCCGTTCCTGATCATCTGCACGTTTATCGGTTCAATGTCCGGAACACTGCTGGTTCAGCACCTGAACACCGATTTACTAAACCGCATGGTCCCGGTGTTGTTGATCCTGACAGCCCTCTACTTCTGGTTTGGCCCCGGTATTTCTCCGCTGGACCGGGAACAACGAATCTCTAGAGCCGCCTTTGCGTTACTGATCGGGTTCACGGTCGGTTTCTACGACGGATTTTTTGGGCCGGGCGCGGGTACATTCTTTACGCTGGGATTCGTCGCCCTACAAGGGTTTAACATCATCAAAGCAACCGCGCATACCAAGATTTTGAACTTTACCAGCAATATCGCCTCGCTGATCTTTTTTGCGGCGGGAGGGTATGTGGCGTGGAGCCTTGGGCTGATTATGGCGGCGGGGCAGCTGATTGGCGGACGCCTTGGAGCCAAGCTGGTAATCCGTAGCGGAACCCGCTTGCTACGCCCGTTGATTGTGATCGTCAGTCTGGTGATTAGCGTGAAACTACTTATTGGGTACTGAGGCCGGTTTTCAATCCCCGCCTGGTTGATTTAGTCGTCCGGCATCTGACCGGCAGTAGCGGCCTCTGCCTCATCCCGAGTGTAGAAACGGCCATGGCTAATGAATCCCGCGATCACCCCATCGCGGGCCGAGAGCACACTCCCGTTCTCGTCCCGTGCGGTAATCCATTCCTCCGGTAATCCGTCAAGCACATGAATCGGTGCCGGCCGGCCATCCGCAAAACGGGATACCACACTTTCACCGCTATCGGCGTCCATAAACGCGGGTACGAACCCCAGCTCCCGGTTGTTCTCGCTAACACCACCTGTGCCATCGAAATAAAGATTTTGGCGATGCAGTAGCTGCTCACTCAGCATTCCTTGCCGAACTACCCTTTCCCGCCGCTTGTCTGGCGACTCAGCTTGTACGTGCTCCACCTGCTCGTTGAATATTGGTTCCAATCGTCGACGCTCCATAAACAAAAACCCGATACTGCATATAAACTACAGGCATGATCCGTGCCAAGATACCCAACATTCCCAACGCCCAAAAACCAACGGTGGGGTACCCCGCTATGTAACAAAAAGTAACAAAATTCGTCTCACTGCCAAGATTCAAGCAACCACGTGCGCCAAAAAACCGCGTTTTCCTGTCAGAAAACTTTACATCCTCTCCTTGCGACCACCGCCGTCCCGGTCCGTGCCAACATTCCGTCGACATCGGCACACCCCCAGGGACTAACCCTCTACCCTTAGGTAAAACATAAGTGATCAGTCCGCCGTACCAACGTAGGCTAATCGTGGGCGATGGTTTTGTCCGTAAATAGGTAATCCTGCAACTCTTTATCAAAACTTGGATCCTGACGCCGAATCCATTCCAACACCATCGCCGCGTGCTCCTTCTCCTCGTCACGATTGTGCGCCAGTATCGCCTTCAAGGCAGCATCACTGCAGGCGTCGACCCGTTGGTTGTACCAGTCAACCGCTTCGAGTTCTTCCATTAACGACACAATTGCCCGATGCATGTCACGGGTTTGATCGCTGAGTTCCGCTACGGGTTCGTGGTACCCTTCGTTCGCCATAACCGTTGTGCTCCTTCCGCTGTTGATTTGTTAGGCTTTGGCCAATAGCGTGCATCGGTCCAGCCCATGGAATCGCCTCCCGCCACCAGCGTGACGGCGGCTAGTTTCCCACAAGTGATGTGCGGACTGTAGTGTTTTCTTTCAAGTGCGGCGAATACCGTCCGGGCAAGCCGGCAGGTTTGGCAAATTACGAGGATCAATCCGGAGCAGGAATATCGATGAGGCGCACGGTATTGGGCAGGTGCTCGCGGATCACCTGGGCAAACACTTGCAGTGCACCAATGCGCGGAAAGCTCTGGCGGAACACCAACGATACCCGCCGTTCCGCACCGGGGATATTCAGCTTGCGCGCAATAATACCCGCATCCGTCATCCACGCTCCCCGGGTTGCCAGCGCCGGCACCAAGGTAGATCCAAGCCCTGCTCCCACCAGTTGTAAAAGGGTCTCGAGACTGGCCGCCTGCAAATCCCCCATCTCGCCCCGAAATGGTCGCTCCTTGAGCCCGCACACCTCCATGACTTGCCCAGCCAGACAATGCCCTTCCGCCAGCAGCAGTAGATCGAGTTGTTCCAAATCCTGACGGCTAATTTCGTCCTTGGTGTACAAGGAGTGCCCCCGAGGATGCGCCAACCAGAAAGGCTCGTCGAATAGGGGAATCGCGTCCAGGTCGGCAGCTTCCACCGCCGTAGCTACCATCGCGGCATCGAGCTCATGATTTCGAAGCCGCTGAATTAACCGCTCCGTTATCTCTTCGGATAGCACCAGCTGCAGGTTGGGAGAACGCTTTTTGAGGGGCAGGATAATAAACGGGATCAGATAAGGGCTAAGAGTCGGGATTACGCCAACCCGAAAGGGACCGGACAGAGGATCGTGATAAGCCTGCGCCAACTGACCAATGGCATCGGCTTGTTCCATGATCTTGCGCACATGATCAACGATAAGCGCTCCAATGGCCGTCAACTCTACCGAACGGCGGGTTCGCTCGAACAGCGTAACCCCCAATTCGGACTCCAATTTCTTGATCTGCCCGCTGAGAGTCGGCTGGCTGACGAAACAGCGCTCGGCCGCCCTGCCGAAGTGCCGTGTCTCAGCCAGGGTCATTACATATTTAAGGTCGCGAAGATTCACATGATCCTAGAGGGAGTAAGCGCCCGGCTTTTCATCTTACCCGAAAACCCGTGTACCCAGCGCTTTTACTTGGATGCGGTTGGTTGGGCGATTGGGCGCCCGGATCAATGGCATCAACCCATAATGCAGGTGGCCCTCAGCCGATCGCAGCGACCAAAACCGAGCCGGTAGCCTCCCGGCCATGCTCCTGGAGCGCCGCGATCCGCTCCATACCCACCCGATGAGCCGCAGGTAACCTTTCTAGATTAACCTTAGCGTAACGGTGTTGCTGGTGGTTTTCATAACATAGAATATTGGCCACCTGCACAATATCGACATAGTCCACCTGGCCGGATTCGGACACCCGGTCTAGCTTGTCGTGACTCGCCGCGACGTCAATCAGCGCGGAATCAAAATTCCAGTGGGTCAGCATGAATTTGCCCACACTCATGTGCAGAACCCGAATCAGTTTATCCAATAGGCCCTCGGTATCGAGAACTTCAGGCATGTCTTTCGCTTTAATCAGGATGGGGATGACGCCGACGTCATGAATCAGCCCCGCCAGCATCGCCTCCTCCTGGTTAAGGTGGCGAAACTGGCCGGCCAACAGCGCGGAAATCGATGCCACTTCCACGCTGTGCTTCCACAATGACTCCATGCGTTCCTGAATCGTTTCTATCCCAGTTGTGAAGACATCCCGCATCGCCAGGCTGAGGATGGCGTGCTTGACGGCCTCTATGCCAATCCGTGTGATCGCCGCCCTGACCGAAGTAACATTCTCCATACCCCGGTACAGCGGGCTATTCGCGTACCTTACCAACCGCGCGGCCATCGAGGTGTCCTTGCCAATGATGCGCGCTACATCCTTCATCGAACTCCCCGCATCATTCACTACAATCAGTGCTTCAAGGGAAATCGCCGGCAGGGTGGGCAACTTAATGCGATTCTGCTCGATATCCTTGCGCAACTCCACTGCGAAGGCCTTCACATCGAACTTATCCCCATCCGCCATGTCGGCTGGCTTGGCTTCCCGCTTGTGGGAAAAACTATCTGGGATTAACTGCAATTGAGTTCACCCGTTTGATCCGTGATCAGCGATCCAACACAGATACGCTCCGGCCGTTCCAGGTCGGTCCTGCTAAAGCGGGACGACCGAGCTCGTTCCAGAGGCTAGCAATCTGTTCGTACGAAATAGAGTTCTTTGACAGCTGCAGGACGTCGCGTTTCAAGATTAGGATATAGGCCTCTTTCCCGATCAACTCGACCAAATCCAACATCGACAAATCAACGCCCTGCTTTTGGAGGACAAGGTCCAAAACATCTTCAATTTGATTGTCCCGCAGTAACTCCAGGCAGAGTGATTTGATATCGACCTGCTCTTCCAGCGCTTCCCCGGGAGTCACAAGATCGGTAGATTCCGATCGTTCCGCATTATCCTCCTGGCTCTCCACTTGCGTCTTGGTCCGCTGCCATGACTGCACACCGGCACGGCTGACGGGTGTTGCCAGCTCGGGAAATAGCTCATTCAGACGATCCAGCCGGTCGGCAAAGTCATTCATCATGCGATGCAGCCCTGCCAGTTGTTCCATACCAGTGACCCCGTGGGTATATGGTTACCTTCACGGCTATCGGCAGCATGCTGCCGGATCTTTAAGATGGACCAGCGCTCGGGGTACCGCCGGTCGGCATGCGACCAGCTCGGAGTTACAAACTGGCGGTTAGCGTGGCTGGATTACCGGGCATACCCCCCCGTTGCTTATGAATTTGCAGATTAAGCATGCGAATCGTAGCGTTGATCGCCGCAAACACTTGGTTGGAATGAACGCCACGCGTCTTGAACGCGCCGGTTGGACTCTCCCAGGTTACCGTTGCCTCCGTCAGCGCATCGGTCTTGCCCCCCTTGGGGATGCGGACCTCGAAATCGATCAACCTGGGCAGATGAATTCCGTATTTTTTCAATATCTTGGAAATGGCATTCATAAACGCATCGAAACCGCCGTTGCCGATTCCCGCGGACAGTTCCTCCTGGCCGTGGATGCGTACCCTGATGCTGGTAGTGGACTGTAGGTCCAGCCCGGAAGTAATCGAGCAGTTAATGATTTCGATATAATCGTAGCCCCGGCTTTCCAATACCTCGGCGATTATGAATGGAAGATCCTCGAAGGTAATGCTCTTCTTTGAATCGCCCAGTTCAACCACCCGTTGGAGCACTCTTTCAAGATTGTCGTCGGAGAGCGAGATATCTAGACGCTCGAGATTTTTCTGCAGCGATGCCTTGCCACTCATCTTCCCCAAGGCATAGCTGCGCTTACGGGAAAAGCGCTCGGGACTCAGCGCGGTCTGGTAGAGACCGCCTTTTTTGTCGCCATCCGCGTGAATGCCACTGGTTTGTGTGAAAACATCCGCTCCCACGATGGGGGTATTCTCGGCAAGCCGCTTCCCGGAGAAATTCTCCACCATCTCGCTCAGACTAAGCAGGTGGGACTCATCGATGGAAATCTCCAACCCCATACGATCCTTGAGATTGACCGCTACTTCAGACAATGAAGCGTTGCCGGCGCGTTCTCCTAAGCAGTTGATAGTACAGTGAATGGTCGAGGCACCGGCCCTCACACCCGCCAAGGCATTGGCGGTTCCCAACCCGTAATCATTGTGGGGATGGAAATCGAACTCCAAGCCGGGGAAGCGGGTAACCATGTCGCTGACACTCGCGAATACCTCCTCTGGCGTCAAAATTCCCAAGGTATCGGGCAGCATAAAGTGTCCGATACCCGCATCCTGAAGACGCCCAACCAGATCGTAGACGTAGTCCGGATCATCCCGGAAGCCGTTGGACCAGTCCTCTAGGTAGAGGTTTACGGCAATATCTCGCTTGTGTGCGTAGTTGACGGTCCGCTTGATATCGCCCACATGCTGAGGCAGCGACTTGTTTAGCTGCCGTTTACAATGCTTGCGGCTGCCCTTGGCCAATAGGTTAATCACCCGGCCGCCAGCATCCGCTATCCAATCCACACTCCGCTTGTAATCGACGAATCCCAATACCTCTACCCGGTCGGCAAGGCCCACCCGGTCCGCCCACCGAACAATATTGGCAACCGCCTCCTTTTCTCCCTCAGAGACCCGCGCCGATGCGACTTCGATACGGTCCACCCGCAGTTGCTCGAGCAATGCCTTGGCAATATTCAATTTCTCTGCGGGAGAGAACGATACACCCTGAGTCTGCTCACCATCCCTGAGTGTGGTATCGAGGATGCTGACCTGCTGTCGATTTTTCATATCTTCCAGGCCCCTCATCCGGACCTTGCTGACAATGTGTTCTGAATGTATGCCTTGATTACCCCAACATCGGCGGACAACAGCTCGCACCGTGTCTCTCGCTCCATCAATCCTTGCAGCGAAGCAGGTGGCGGCGCCTCAACCCCGATTGCCTGCCGCACCGCATCACCAAACTTAGCAGGATGCGCGGTAGCCAGGCACACCGCGCCGGCCACCCCCTTGGCAGCCCGCACCCCCACTGCGGTATGTGGATCCAGTATGTAGCCGGAGTCGAGATAGGTCTCCCGAATCTGTTCCAGCGTCTCTGTCTCACCAACCGCTTGGGCCTGAAACAAGGCGGCCACTTGCCTTCGCCTCGCCTCGGACACCTCCATACATCCCGTTTTTGACATCGTATCCATCAGCTCGCGAATCCGTAACGGTCGCTCATCCATGAGATAATACAGATAGCGCTCGAAGTTCGAGGAAACCTGAATGTCCATCGAGGGGCTGATGGTATGGTGCACCGAGCGCGCTTCATAGACTCCACTGTTGACAAACCGGCTGAGGATATCGTTACGGTTGGTGGCCAAGATCAGGCGCTCGACCGGCAATCCCATCCGCTGGGCTACGTACCCCGCGAATATGTCGCCGAAATTCCCCGTTGGCACCGAAAAGGTAACTCCCCGCGAAGGATCTCCGCCGGTAACCCGTCCCCAAGCGTAAAAATAATACACGACCTGGGCTAGAATCCTCGCCCAGTTGATGGAATTAACCGCTCCCAGTCTGAATTCATCTTTGAATGCCAGGTCATTGAACAGTGCCTTAACGATGCGCTGACCATCATCGAACGTACCATCGATAGCAATATTATGGACGTTTTCATCCAGCACCGTGGTCATCTGCCGTTCTTGAATCGGGGATACCCGGTTATGAGGGTGGAGAATGAAGATGTCGATCCGTTGCTGGCCACGTACACCGTATATGGCCGCTGACCCGGTGTCACCCGAGGTTGCGCCTAAAATGTTGAGACGGCCGCCGCTGCGTTCCAGCAGCCATTCGAAAAGATTGCCCAGAAACTGCAGTGCGACATCCTTGAAAGCCGCCGTGGGCCCATGAAATAACTCCAAGACAGAATACCCATTCAGCTGCACCACCGGCGTCACCTCCGGGTGGTTAAAACCGGTGTAGGAACGTTCTACCAGCTGACGGAGCTCATTCCGACTGATATCGCTCCCGACGAACGGGATCATCACCTCCACCGCTAACTCGGCAAACGGCAATGCCGACCAGCGGCGCAGGGTGTCGCCGTCAACCCCGGGGAAAAATTCGGGAAGCAAGAGTCCTCCATCGGTGGCCAGGCCCATCATCACGGCCTGGGAAAAGGTCACCGGCTCGACACCCCCGCGGGTACTTACATAGCGCATCACTCTTGTCCTCGATACTTGCCGGAAACCGGCGCGGGCGACTCCAGATGATCGACCCCAAACAGTTAAACGCCGCGGCTGAGCGCGGAATTATAGCAGTCTTACGGTGACTGTTCAGTTAGGACCACGGCAGGTTCCCGGGCAGCTGTACATTATCGCTCAGCCCACCGCCAGGCCCCCCTCAAAACACCGGATGTTCTGGTCCAGCCGTTCCCCGGAAAGCGCGCGACCATCCAGGAACATCCGAGTCTGGTGTCGGAGCAATCATCGATTCGATCAGAATTAGGCTTCGCGTCTGATATGATGTAGCGACTATCCTTGTAGGCTGAACACCGGACAACGACCGAGAATCCGCAATGACAACGCCAGATCTCCCCAAGGACCGAGACCACAGTTTGCTCGACAGGCAATTCGCGGTAGTCTACACGCCTCGCCGGCAGCGTCAGCGGTTTCCGGAGAACTGTGTGCAAATCGTGGGTTCCCGGGAAGAAGCACAAGCGGCCGGAGATCCCGACAAGAGCCTCTTCCCGGCCATGGTCTATGGCCCCTCCCGGTCTTCCGAGGGATTCCGCCTGTACTACCTTGTCGAGTGGATCGGTCCGTGAAAAGCTTCGGCTGGTTTCCGTTGTCCTTGCTGATAGTACTGCTATCCGGCTGCGAATCCCTTCGGCTAGACCCCACCAACACTACTGTGGTTGACCGCTCGGCCGCTGAGCCGGCGGTAGCGCAAGACGATCTGGAAGCCTTGCGGTCCCGCTTGGCGCTGCGTTCCCGGGAGGTTGCCGAGTTGCGCTTGCAACTCCTCGCTAAGCAAGCGGAAATCAACCGATCACTGGCAGCCCATGAGCGAGCTCTGGAGGAGGTGGTTCGTACCAATGCAAAACTGCGAAGCCGGGATACCCGGGCGGACACCGTGTCCCGAATCGCGGAAGCCAGCCTGGAGATTGAAAACGCCCGGGACAGAGTGGGCGAGGAGCAACAACACACCTTGGAACAGGCGGAAAACTTACTGGAATCGAGCCGGGAAGAGCTGGATAAAGGCCACTTCAGCAGCGCTTCATATCTGGCCGACAAAGCGCTCAATCTGGTGCGTCCACTACATGCGCTACCCGAGGCCGACAGTGGATTATCCCTTCAGGAAGAGACCCGATTTGCCACCTCGCTCGCCATGAAAACGACGCGGCCTAGCAATGTGCGGGAACGGCCCGAGCGGGGCGCAAGGATCCGCTATCAACTCGAAAGAAACCGTGTCGTCGAGGCTCATGCTCACAGTGGCCGCTGGATCCGCATCAGCGACGAGGATGGTGTAGAAGGCTGGGTGTACTACAATTTGCTAGAGTTGGTTTCCCCCTGATCCTATCTTCATCCCGATGGGCCAGCCCGTGAGGCTAGGGTAAGCCGAAATTTCCGGTGCTCAGGGCACATTGTCCAGCCCTCGGCTCGGTCGACGATAAGTAGGTCCCGGCGAGCTGAGTGGATACCCTCAACCGCCATCCTTGACCACCCCGTCATGCGTCGCAAGGCGAAACCCCCTACCCGGCATGACACAGTTGCGACCGCATTCCTTGGCGCGGTACAACTGCCGGTCGGCAGATCGAACAATCTCTTCCGCGCTGCGCCCTGCATCCTCGCTGACAGTGGCTACACCAATACTGATGGTAAGTTGGATACGCTTTCCTTCGAATACCAGTTCGGTGGATTCCACCGCGGCCCGAATTCGTTCCGCAGTGAGCAAGGCTTCCTGAAAACCCGTCTGCTCAAGAATAATCAGAAACTCTTCTCCACCGTACCTGGCGGCACTATCGATACTGCGCAGCAGCTCGAGAAACAACTTACCGACACGCTCCAACGCGGCGTCGCCCGCCAGGTGTCCGAATTGATCGTTAATACGTTTGAAATGGTCCAAGTCCGCCATCAGGATCGAAAATCTGGGGCCGTTGCGCCGAAAGCGCTGCAATTGCTGGCCCAACACCTCCAAAATATGATTTCTGGTAAACAGCCCGGTAAGCGGATCCGTTACCGTCAGCCGTTCCAACTGTTCTCGGCTGGCGCGTAGTCTGGTAACCATATCGTTGAACACGGTGATCGCAAAGCCAAGCTCATCTCGGCCGTGGGGATTAACCCGCACCGCCAGATTGCCTTCCGCGACCTCGGCTGCGGCGCCGGTCAGCCGTTTCAAAGGTACGAGAATTCCCCGCGATACCAGAAAAGACAGCAGCCCAAAGCCAAGCAACAGCAACACCATGATTGCCAAAGCGATATCCCGCAATCGATCGACCTCGGCAAAGGTTGACGCGTAGTCTGCCTCGATCACCAGCCCCCATGGAAGTTCAGTGGCTGGCACGAGCAGGCCCGCTACTTTGCGCCCATCCCGATTGTGATAGATGTTGACCTCGCCGGGATGGAGAAACAGCTCGGCCACGGCCTGATCGGGGCTGATGCCGTTAGGGGTTTCTCCCGAGGGCAGGGCCTTGGCCAGCATACCGCCGCTTCTGTCGACCAATGCCAGTTCCACGCCGTCCATGGATGGCGATAGCTGCAGGGTCCTGGCAAATGAGCCCATCGGGATCAATCCAGCGAAAAAACCGATTCTCACCCCTAAATTGACATCCACGGGCACTGCCACAAGGATCCTGTCTTCACCATCGCTGTCTGCAACTGGTGGCAAAAGCCGCAGTCCGGGCTGAGTCAGGCGGGTCAGCCATTCGACCGGAATGTTGAGGGAAGTGCCGTCGGAGGAGGTCTGGGCGATTAGCTGGCCCGCCATGTCCGTTACCAACAGGTCACGGTAGTCATCCACTTCGCTCATCAGTAATTCAAGATAGTCGGTGAGCCGGTTGTCCGACTCGGCCGTGGCAACCGACCCGCCGCCGGAAGATTGCTCAGCGCGTTGGTGTTTCTCCAAACCCGCTCTGACCACCGGGGAGTTGGCAAATACGTTTAGTTCATCGAGTCTTTGCTGAAGCAAGCCCTCCAGAGACTGCGCGGCATAGTTCACCAAACGCAAAAGCTGGTATTCGGTCTTCTCCAGCTGCAATTGATGCGTCTTGAAATAGGCGACCCAACCAAGCAGCAGCGACGGGACCAACGTCGCGCAGGTTACGAACAACAAAATCCTTCGTCTGATGCCAAAGCTTCCTATCTTTTCAACCCGACCCGCACCCATCGCCTTCGTAAGTCTCTCATGCTAGTTACATTTACTCTAATTAGCACAGACTGCTTGGGAATTATTACGACTGGGTCGAAAAATTGGCAAAACAGTCGCCTTGGCCTACGCACCGGAATCTCCCCTCCCCCCCTCAGAGCGGTTGGAGACCCCTATTTCCGGCGCCGACCAACCCGTCCGTCGCCCCCGCACGACCTGGTTCGCCCAGTCTTGGGCCGTTTACCGGAGCCTTTGGGAGGAAGTACCGGCGGTTTAGAGGTCCCCTTGGAACGGCGCTCCTCCTGCATTGTCTTGGGTTGCCACGCAGGAACCAGGTGCCGCTTACCATTGCCGATCAAATCACCTCGCCCCATCCGCTTCAACGCCTCTCGGATCATCGGCCAGTTTTGCGGATCGTGCCAACGCAGAAGCGCCTTGTGCAACCGGCGTTGACGCAATCCCTTGGGTACCGCCAGCCGAGGCTCTCCACGCCGAATCTGCCGCAATGGATTGTGGCCACTGTGATACATGGCCGTGGCTAGGGCCAGGGGGGTAGGAAGAAAGGCCTGTACCTGATCCAGACGAAAGTCGTTCCGTTTCAACCACAGCGACAAGTTAAGCATGTCCTCGTCAGCGGTTCCCGGATGGGCGGCTATGAAATAGGGGATCAAATACTGCTCCTTACCGGCCTCCCTGGAAAAACGGTCGAACTGTTTCTTGAAGCGGTCATAAGCGCGAATCCCGGGCTTCATCATCATCTCCAGGGGACCGGGCTCGGTGTGCTCGGGTGCAATCTTTAGGTAGCCACCCACGTGGTGGGTAACAAGCTCCCTGACATACTCGGGATCACGCACCGCCAGATCGTAACGCAGTCCCGAGGCAATCAGCACCCGTTTGATCCCGGGCAACATTCGGGCCCGCCGATAGAGGCGCACCAGGGGCTGATGGTCGGTAGACAGATTGGGGCAAATGTCGGGAAATACGCAAGACAACCGACGGCAGGCGCTCTCGATTCTGTCATCCTGGCAGCGGAGCCTGTACATGTTGGCGGTTGGCCCACCGAGATCGGATACCACACCGGTAAATTCGGGCACACTGTCGCGGAGTGTCTCAATCTCTCGAATCACAGAATCCTCGGAGCGGCTCTGGATAATGCGCCCTTCGTGCTCGGTGATAGAGCAAAACGTGCAACCGCCAAAGCATCCGCGCATGATGGGAATGGAAAAACGGATCATCTCCCAGGCGGGATTTTTCGCTGTACCATAAGCGGGATGGGGACGGCGCGTGTAAGGAAACTCATAAAGCCGGTCGAGCTCCCGAGTCTCCAGCGGCACTGGCGGCGGGTTGAGCCACAACTCCCGCTGGCCATGCCGCTGTACCAGCGCCCGGGCATTTCCCGGATTGGTCTCCAAATGAAACACCCGTGACGCGTGGGCGTAGAGCGCTTTGTCTCCTGACACCTGTTCGTATCCGGGAAGTCGCACCACAGTGCGCGACCGGTCAAACCGTTTGGGGCGGCTATGAAATGTCACGGGAACCGCGATGGACTCAGACTTCGAAGCACAGATTGTCCCCGTGGTATAGGGGCTCTGTTGGGCCACCAACGGGCCCGGCATGTCGACCTGAGTAGAATCTATCTCCAGCCAACCCTCGGGAACCGACCGACACATCAAGGCGGTGCCCCGTATATCATCGATGGTGGAGATACTTTCCCCGGCGGCCAACCGATGGGCCAATTCCACCACGGCTCGCTCGCCATTGCCGTAAATTAGCAGATCCGCCTTGGCATCCAGGAGTACGGAGCGGCGTACCTTGTCCGACCAGTAATCATAATGCGCGATACGCCGCAAACTTGCCTCGATACCGCCGATGATCACCGGGACCCCCGGAAATGCTTCCCGTGATCGCTGAGAATAAACAACCACGGCGCGATCCGGTCGCCGGCCTGCCTCCCCGCCGGGAGTGTAGGCATCGTTAGACCGAATGCGGCGGTCGGCGGTATAGTGGTTGACCATCGAATCCATATTTCCAGCGGTGACGCCGAAAAACAGGTTGGGCCTCCCCAGCGACCGAAAAGACTCCACCGACCGCCAGTCCGGCTGGGCGATAATCCCCACCCGGAATCCCTGGGATTCCAAAAGGCGGCCGATCAACGCCATGCCGAAACTCGGATGATCAACGTAGGCATCCCCAGTGACCAGGATTACATCGCAGCTGTCCCATCCCAGCTCATCCATCTCCGCTCGCGATAGAGGCAGTACCGGAGCGGTGCCAAATCGTTCTGCCCAGTATCGGCGGTAAGAAAAAAGATCGGGAGCAGTCAGCATCGTGTAGCTATTTCCCGGCATCGGGCCATCGACTAGTGAGCAAAGCGAAAGGAAGCCGAGTATATACCCTGAGCGACTATCGAAAAACCGTCAGCGGGAAGCGACATGGCGGGATTTCCTCACGCATTAGCCTCCCGATATAGAATACCGGTGAGATAGCAGAGTGCAGTAGCGATGGACTAATTTATAATCGCCTAGAGGCCGAGACTACCAGGCTAGCCATCAGCGACGTCCTTACCCAGCCGGCGGCGCAAGGCAACGGTGCTTCTGCCTACAGGGCATCGCCGAGGCAAGACACATCGCCAATCTTCTTTGGGAGCGCATCCGTGACACCACAGACCGTTGAGATTCACCGGAGGATCCGGGACGCGCTGAACGACCCGCTAATCCGCAACAATTTCCGTATCACCATGGACGGTTTGATCGCCAAACGGAGACAGAGTTTCCCCGATGGGGCGGCACGCGAGTCGCTGCGCTTACAGGCGGCCGCTATTCGCGCTAACGCTCTTGCCAACTTACCGGCACTGTTGGAGAAGCTCGAGGAAAACTGCCAGCGCAACGGGATTCAGGTGCATTGGGCGGAGAGTACGGATCAGGCTAATGAAATCGTGCTCGGTATCCTCCGGCACCACAATGCGAAAAAGCTGATCAAAGGCAAATCCATGGTTTCGGAAGAGATGGGATTAAACAGCTTCCTAGAAAACCGGGGAATCGAGTGTCTGGAATCCGACCTGGGAGAGTTCATCATCCAACTCGTGGGAGAGGCACCATCCCATATCATCGCCCCCGCCATCCACAAAAACCGCCGTCAGGTTGCCGAGATATTCCGGGACAAATTTCCTGATATCCCCTACACGGAGAACATCGAGCAGCTGACGCAGAATGCCCGCGCCTTACTGCGGGATAAATTTCATAATGCGCCAGCCGGTCTCTCCGGTGTTAATTTCGTGGTGGCGGAAACGGGGACATTGTGCCTGGTTGAGAACGAAGGTAACGGCCGCATGTGCACCACAATCCCACCGGTGCATATTGCCGTCACCGGGATCGAGAAGGTAGTGGAGCGGTTAGCCGATGTACCTCCGCTGCTTGATATCCTGGTGCGCTCCGCCACCGGCCAGCCGATTACTACCTATTTCAATATGATCAGTTCACCACGCCAACCCGGTGAGCTGGATGGTCCCGACGAGGTTCACTTGGTGCTGCTCGACAATGGCAGGTCCCGCATCTGCGGGGACCCGGAACTGTCCACCACCCTGCGGTGTATACGCTGCGGTGCTTGTATGAACCACTGCCCGGTCTATGCTCGCATCGGCGGCCATGCCTATTCCAGTACGATTCCCGGACCGATCGGCTCGGTACTCGAACCGCAACGCCAGGGGCTCGAAAGACTGGGAATACTGCCGACAATTTCCACCCTATGCGGCCGCTGCGGAGCCGTCTGTCCGGTGTGCATCCCGCTGCCGGACCTGCTAAACAGGCTGCGATTTGAGGGAGTAAATACCGGAGCGAGCCGTATCCCCGGTGCAGGAAGTCAGCGACAGTTGGCGGAAACACTGCTCTGGACAATCTGGTGCTTTGTGCATACCTACCCTACCCTCTATCGTATCTTCACCTCGCTGGCTATCAGGCTGCGCAGGCTGATACCCCGAAACTTGCGCCCCTGGACCCAGATCAGGACACTCCCCCGGCCGGCCCGCAAATCGCTCCATCAACTGAGCCGCAAACGTGGATTCGGGCAGGATTAGCACCCGGGCACAGGCCTGCCGGGGGGGTCCACGGCCAAGGCACCATCACCGTTATCATTTAGCAGATACCGCCAACCCATGAAGATCGCTGACCCATTGAGCAATCGGTCCGGTGTGTTACAGAAGTGACGGAGATCGTGGGCGTGGGAACCTGGGTCTTCAGCCTGGAACTTGACCTGTTCAACGGAAGGCAGACCCAATTGATCGGCCGGGAGGAGCGATACCTCAAGCTACTCACCCGTCTATTTTGATAGCGGCTTGTTACCAAACGACCGGTAACCAACAGACCTTGTCCTGCCGCTTGCGAAGGCCTGTAGAACTGATCCCCAACCTGTCTAATTGAACGCCATCCCATTCAGCCAAACATAGTAACCATTTTCAAGTTTGACAGGCGATGACCAGGAATGATAGAAATCTTTAAAAAACAAGGAACATAGGCTATTAATGCCCAAATTAGTTAATCTGTTTAGACGGAGGTGAAAAGTGAAAAAAATCCTGGTGGTTTACCTGGGTGGTGTGATGGCGATCGGCGCAGGTAGCTTGCTGCCGTATCAGGAAGCCAGCGCACTGAACTTCGGTAATATGATGAATCCTTCCCGATGGTTTGGTGGTAACCGGCACTACGACGACTATGATGACTACGGCTATGGGTACGGTCCACCCCCGGGATATGGCTATGGATACGGCGCTCCCTATGGTGCCCCGGGCTATGGTTATGGCTACGGCGCCCCATACGGTTACGGCGCTCCCACCTACGGCTCCCCCCCTGCATATGGCGGTTATGCGGCTCCAGCACAACCGGCAGCACCGACATCCTCTGCGCCTCCTACCCCCGCGGATTCAAGCGAGCAGAAGATTCAGTTACTGGAAGAGCGAATCCGGCAGCTCGAGGCAACCCAGCAGTCTCCGGCTGCCTATGGGGGCGGCGGCTACCCACCGGAACCTACCCGCAGCAACAACTATCAAACACCCCCGGGGGGCAACTATCCGCCGGCAGGATCGGCCTTCCGGCCAACTAACTAACTGATTCGTTTATCGCTTTCCTAACCGGCCCGCGCTTCACGCGCGGGCTCTTCTACGATCTTCACGCAATAGCCTTCCCCCGCACTCACCCGCCTCCGTGCGCTAAAGATTTTAGTGACTCCGCCGAAACTAGGTTCAATAAAGGGGTATATCTGGTCTCCAACCTGAGGAAAATCCATGACGAGTTTTATTCAGTCTGTAGACGCGCGGACGCAACTGGCGGGCACCAACCGCCTGGAAGTACTCTTGTTCAGCTTGGGCACGAATTCCGGAACTGGCCGGGATGAAGTCTTCGGAATCAACGTCTTCAAGGTTAGAGAGGTAATGCACGCCCCGGAGATTACCCATGCCCCGGACATGCCGGACGCGGTCGAAGGGATTGTCAGCCTGCGGGGAACCATGGTGCCGGTCATCAATCTGCAGAAATTTTGCGGCATAGTGGTTGAGCGCAAACCGAACATCCTAATGGTGACCGAGTACAACAAGCATGTGCAGGGCTTTCTGGTGGACTCGGTAGATATGATCGAGCGCTTGAACTGGGACGAAGTAAAGGCGCCACCGCGAATGCTGGCGAAGCGTATGGGCGGGCTGGTGACGGCCGTAGCTGAACTGACCAATAACCGCCTGGTAATGATCATGGACGTGGAAAAGATACTTTCCGAAACCGCGGGTTTCTACGACGACGACAATATCTTCGAAGGGATCAACCGGTATCACGATACTAACGTCACAGTGCTCTACGCAGACGACTCCAGCGTCGCCCGGAACCAGATCCGCAAAACTCTCGACAAGATGGGATTGAACCACATCAGCACGATAAACGGTCAAGAAGCCTGGCAAGCCTTGACCGCCATTGCCGACAGCTGCCAGTCCAGCGGACAAAAGGTCACCGAAAAATTGCAAGTGATCCTCACGGACGTGGAAATGCCAGAAATGGACGGCTATGTATTAACCCGCAAGATCAAGGGAGACGCTCGATTCAAGGAACTACCGGTCATCATGCATTCATCGCTAACCGCGGATGCAAACCAGAATTTGGGTAAAGGTGTCGGCGCAGATGCCTATGTGCCAAAATTCCAGCCACAGGAACTCTCTAAGGTGCTGGCGGAGCTACTGGACACCAAGGTCACTCCCAATAGAAAGTAACAACCTCACAATCGTCATTCAACCCACGATGTGATCGGCCGGGGCCGTTTCCAAAAACGCCACCGGCCAAATCTTGTCAGGCGGAATAACCTGCCGTCACAGGGATAAAGCACCAGTTCGTTTACCATCCCGGAACCAAGTGCTTCGGCAATGGGCGCGAGCCAAGCGTTGACACCGGCAAGCCCGTTGTACCAATTTTCTACATCGTTTTGCCAAACTAACCGTTGTAACGCGGTATAAACCAGTAGCTTGGTACCTCCTGATTTTAGCATCGGATACAAATCGCCTGCCGGCGCGATGACGGGGGTGTTTGAGAGTTTTGCCAGGCCGCGAATAAAGTGGTCGTCGCTGTGGATTTCATCAAACCGGCCAGCGGGTAATCTCTCCGGCAAGACACCGCCGCCGGAAAACCAGAGCCCGCTAACCGGAATCCGGTCCTGGGCCTCGCGTTGATGATTGAGGGTGGAGGAAAAAAATAGCATCTGAATTTCATTTAGTATCGCGTGCCAACGCAAACCATCTTCTCCCTGCGGCATGAACTGGTCCGGATTGCGGCCGACCACGTCCCCCAAATGCCGAGTTTTTATCCGGGGGAAACGGATGGGTGACACAAACCAAGGTAACGAACCGCCGGCCTCGACCAACCAATCCTTCTCGTGGAAATGATCACGAAACAGCACCGCAAGTGACTCGAGTTCTGCAATGGTCAGCTCCGAGTCGGGAACATCGAATAGCAGCAACCGGGAGTGGTCGGCGCGTAGATAGATGGGCTCTGCCTGCAGCCAAAACCGCCGGTCGGTATCTGCTCCCGCCCCAAATCGCCGGATCGCCGCAACCGGGAGATCTTCGTCCTGTTGGGTTACCCCAAACAGATGGCATAACGTGGACTCCAGATCCCAGCCAGGGATTCTTGCCTGCCGGGCATGAACCAGGCAACGTTCCAGCAACGGGACCCTAATGGGGGCTGTGGACAGGCCTGCGCCAGTCACCGGCCCCAACAGGCCAGGTATCAAGATATGCAGGGAACGCTTCGCGCTATCCATAGCGAGGGATCATTGAGCCAATGATTTACACAGCAAGGCGACCTGCTTTTTTCCACCTTCCGTGGGTTGCTGACCCACCTGGGAAAACCCCATCGATTGGTGAAAACTGATAGACCCGGGATTGGGAGGCTCTAGATTGACCTCACAGACGATGCGGGGAGCCCCCTTCGACAATTTCAACACCAGATCTTGGTAAAGCAGCCCACCGATGCCTCGTCGAAAATAGGCTGGCGCGATCACGACCCGGTCGACATACACGAAACTACAGTAACGCTTGGAAAACCAGCGATAGTTGTCACTGGAGTATGGGGTACCTTCCCGCATCGCCAGCAGAAACCCGGCAACAAGGGAGTCGACGCAGGCCACACGAAAATAGCAGGACATCGCGGCCAACGCTTCCAGTGTTTCCCGGCTAATGCTGTTGACATGCGGGAGGGCCGCCTCATTAAGTGCCAGAATCTGAGCAAGGTCCCGCGCCTCAACCGGCCGCAAAATCGGCATCATCCGGACAAATGTTCGACCCGAATACGCACCACCTGCCCCTTGACCGAATCCAGTTGCTCGATCTTGGCGATGGCTTCCTTCATATCCCCCTCCCTGACTTGCCGTGTCAATAAGATGAGGGCGATCTCCCCGCCTTCCCTGGTCGGCTCTTTTTGTTGTATCGCCTCGATACTGATCCGTGCCTGACCCAGAATACCGGCAATCTCCGCCATGACACCCGGTTCATCCACCACCCTCAATCGCAAATAAAAAGCCGTTCTCACCTCGTCAATAGGCAAGACTGGTACATTGCTCAGCTCACCTGGCTGAAACGCCAGATGGGGTACCCGGTTTTCGGGATCGGTGGTCAAGGCACGCACCACGTCCACCAGGTCGGCCACCACTGCGGAAGCAGTGGGCTCGGATCCCGCCCCAGCGCCATAGTAGAGGGTTGGTCCCACGGCATCACCCTTAACCAAAACAGCATTCATCACACCATCGACATTAGCGATCAGCCGCCGTTCGGGAATCAGCGTGGGGTGCACCCTAAGCTCCACTCCCTGAGCCGTCTTACGGGCGATTCCCAGGTGTTTGATTCGATAACCCAGTACTTCCGCGTGAACTACGTCTTGGGGCTCGACCTGGGTGATGCCCTCTATATAGGTTCTGTCAAACTGCAATGGGATGCCGAATGCGATGGACCCCAAGATAGTGAGCTTATGGGCAGCATCTATCCCCTCGACATCGAAGGTTGGATCAGCTTCCGCATAGCCGAGTGATTGAGCCTCTGCCAACACCTCCGTGAATGCCCGGCCTTTGTCGCGCATTTCGCTGAGGATAAAATTGCCGGTGCCATTGATAATACCCGCCACCCACTCGATACGGTTTGCCGCCAACCCTTCGCGCATCGCCTTGATAATGGGTATTCCTCCGGCTACGGCGGCTTCGAAGGCCACTGTCACCCCCTTCCGCTGGGCCGCGGAAAATATCTCGTTGCCATGCAACGCGATCAACGCCTTATTGGCGGTGACCACATGCTTGCCGTTGGCAATGGCCCGCAACACCAGCTCCTTGGCCGGACTGTAGCCCCCAATCAACTCGATAACGATAGCTACCGCTGGATCATCGACCACCTCGAAGGCATCCTCGGTGACAAGCATGTTGTCCAGGCCACGGATCGCGCGAGGATCGTACTCGCGGGCAGCGGCATGAGTAATCAAAATACCCCGGCCAGCCCTGCGGGCAATCTCTTCCGCGTTACGTATCAAGACGTTTACGGTGCCGCCACCCACGGTGCCCAATCCTAGAATACCTACTTTGACCGGTTCCAAATCGCTTCTCCTCGACTACTGATGGTCTAGCGGACCAATCCTTAAAACAGACTCTGGCAACCCAACCCGATCACCTGGCCTATCTAAGGGCTAGGCTCCCGGCTTAACATCCTTGCGAATCATATCCCGAATTCCCCGAATAGCCTGACGTGTCCGGTGCTCGTTCTCGATCAATCCAAAACGAACATGATCATCACCATGTTTCCCAAACCCGATGCCGGGCGATACCGCAACCTTGGCTTCGAGCAGCAGTTTCTTGGAGAACTCCAGTGATCCTGATTCGCGGTACTGCTCAGGGATGCGAGCCCAAACAAACATGGTAGCCCTTGGCTTCTCGACCTCCCATCCGGCGGCATTTAATCCATCGCATAAAACGTCGCGTCGTCGCTCGTACATGCCCCGGATATCGGCTACACACTGCTGAGGACCCTCCAGGGCCGTGATCGCCGCGATTTGTATCGGAGTAAACATTCCGTAATCCAGGTAAGACTTCATACGGGCTAACGCCGCTACCAGGGTTCGGTTTCCCACCATGAACCCGACCCGCCAGCCGGGCATGTTGTAACTCTTGGACAACGAAAAAAACTCGACGGCAATTTCCTTGGCCCCGGGCACCTGCAGAATGGATGGCGCCACATATCCATCGAAGACGATATCGGCGTAGGCGATATCGTGGATTACCCATATGTTGTACTCGCGGGCGATTGCCACAACCTTCTCAAAAAAATCCAAATCGACACATTGAGTAGTCGGATTACTGGGAAAATTGAGAACCAGCATCTTGGGGCGTGGCCAGCTCTCGATTATCGCCTCCTCCAACTTGGCGAAGAAATCGATCCCGGGCCAGATCGGCACATGGCGAATATCCGCGCCCGCAATGACGAAGCCATAAGGATGAATTGGGTATGACGGATTAGGCACCAGCACCGAATCTCCCGGTTCTACGCAGGCCAGCGACAGATGGGCCAGCCCTTCCTTCGAACCGATAGTGACGATGGCCTCGGTCTCGGGGTCCAAATCCACCGCGAAGCGCTGCCGATACCAGTTGCAAATTGCCCGCCTCAGGCGTGGGATCCCCTTTGACATCGAATACCGGTGAGTATCCTTACGCTGTGATGCCTCCACCAGCTTGTCGACAATATGCTTCGGGGTGGGCTGATCCGGATTCCCCATGCCAAAATCGATAATATCTTCTCCACGGGCTCGTGCCGCTGCCTTCAATTCGTTAACTATATTGAAAACATAGGGTGGCAAGCGACTGATTCTATGGAATTCTTCCATTTCTGGCGTGGACACTTCCGGTAACCTCTTAGGGTAGGAGCAAGGGTGGTGTAAAAGGTGTTTAAGTTAACCGACAGCCGACTAAACTGTCAAAAGAATCACATGGATATGGGAACATCGACAAAGAGTCTCGTTTTATTGAGGCATTGAAAATCGGTTGACGCGTCCCGGGCGAAACGGTTACAGCAGTGGCTGACAATCTCCCCAATCGCGGCATCTTTGCCAACGGGAGTCACCAACTGTTATCTTCAACAGCATGAAATTTTCTGCAGCCGACCCGGCAGATGGCTATACCATCCAAGCCTACGATAAATATGTGATCGTGATCGGAGAACGGCGCTTCACGGAAAGCCTCGTCTTGCTGCCCGATCACATTATTCCGCGCTGGAGCCCCAGGTCCGTCGAAGACCTGAGGATTGGGCATTTCCAGGAGATCTTGGAGCTGGGGCCTGATCTGCTGCTGTTGGGAACCGGAGAGACGCAGCAGTTTCCCGGCACTGATATCTATGGCGTCATCAGCGCGGCCCACCGAGGACTGGAGGTAATGACCACTCCCGCCGCCTGCCGCACCTACAATATCCTGGCTGCCGAAGGCCGGCGGGTAGCGGCGGCACTACTGATTGATCCGTCAACTTAGAATCGCCTGCGATCACTCATCTTCGATCACCACTGCCTCGGGATTCGGATATGCCGTGAGAATCCACTTGGGAAGCTTGTGCAGAGCGGCCTGATGCAGCGCATCGGACTCCATGAGGATCAGCACAAGCACCGTAACCATTATCGGCAACATCCCCATCCCACCCACCAACGCGTAGACCGCCTCCTTCATCAGGCCAAGCTGGGTATACCCCAGCCAACCGAAAACACAGACCACCGCAAACATCAGTAACATATAGACAAAAATCCGACTGCGTCGAGCGCAAATCTGCCAGTGGCACATCACGTACCAGCTATCACGGCCTATCGAACGCCTGGCACGCCAGAGGCAATAACCGAGTGAACCCACTGATAGCAGCGGTACCAAGGCCAACGGTTGCCAGTAGGATCTGGCAAGGCCGAGAGAAGCAACAAACCAGAGGATATGATTCCCGATCAAATTGGTCAGAAAGATCTCATGGGGGATCTTCGCCTTTCGGGACTCCTCATTGCTAATCGCGAATTTCATCGTGAGGGAGATTCCCACCCCACCATTGGCACCAACTCAATGGAAGTGCGGATCCTCGGGAATATCCGTTTCTCCCGGGGATTTGGTGGACCCAGAAAGGGCCTTTTTACGCTCCTGATTTTTGGAGTAGAAGTAGACAATGAGGTTTTTCGAACCGAACATTAACCCAAGAAACACCAACCCAATAAGGAAACCCACCCAGGGTTTTTCCTGGAGAATCGTAATGAACCAAATCGTGTTGCCCATCGTACCTGCACTGTCCGTATCAAGCTACTGTAAAATAAATTATCGCTACCAGCCGGCCCCAATAGCCATGACATCCATCAACGCTCCAGATCCTACGCTACTCAATGGATAAGAAACACTTTTTGATGATATCCGGAATCACGCTGATCGCCCTGGCACTGGCGATCCTGTTACCAGGTGGCCGCCCGGTTCAGGACAACCCAAGACTACCCTGGCTGATCGAAATCGACCCACATGGACAGACCAGGGTCTTCGGCCTCACCCTGGGGACGAGTACCTTGCAACAGGCTCGCCAGGAGTTACAGCAACCGGGTGAGGTCAGCCTTTTTTCGACACCGGAGGGGCACTTCATGGTAGAAGCGTATTTTCAAAGATTACACTTGAGTGGGATCCGGGCAGACATGGTGCTAACCCTGGATCTGGACCAATCCCGGCTTGCGGAAATGTATGATAGGGGGTTGCGTATCAGTCAGTTGGAGAGCGGCGCAAAAAAGGTAAAACTCGCCGAAACAGACATGGCCAGCGTCGCCCAAGCGGCGATTCGGCACATTACCTACCTCCCTGCCGCCGACCTGGACGAGGATCTCATTCGCCGTCGGTTCGGTGAACCCATGCAACGGATCTCCGAACCGTCCGGCGTAGTGCACTGGATCTATCCCCAGAAAGGACTTGATATCGCTTTGAATCCAGACGGGAAAGAGATATTCCAGTACATTTCTCCCGCCCACGTCGGGGAACTGCTGAAACCACTCGAAAACCTTGAGCGGTCTCAGCCGTCAGCGGCGAACTAAACTTACTCCCATTGCACGGGATTCTGGACGTAACTGGGTTCAACGCCTTCATCCATCTCACCCAACGGCCGCATAAATGTATATTTGAGCGGGCCCGATACCCATGCTCGACCCGCCTGCTCCGCGTTGCCCGCAGGAACGGAAACCGGCAGTGCCAATACCCAACCGGCCGCCCCTAGCAATGAATAACCAAGGGTCAGGGGACGCACGATGAACGCATCTGCAGCCATTTCGAGACCGCTGGGTTCGGTGCTATAGTCAAAAATGCTCCCTGTCTGATTAGTGGTACCCGCGAGGGCCTGGGTCCCGATACCTGCGACCAACGCAGCCGTCAACATGAGGTTTCTCGTCATCTTCATGATTTGTTCACACCACTCACAATTGTTAGTAACCACTCGAAGCATAGCATGTTAGACAAATAATAACAGGCGGTTAGCTTCCTATTCAAAAGTAACGCATTATATTTTTCCAGTTCGTTGGTATCCGTCAATCATCAGTTCCCCGGCAGCCGGCTCCAGGGCGATGCGACGGTCGCATCCGCACGGGACAGCGCGAGGCCCTGCTGCACGGATAACAACCGGGATATCTGGCTCCTGTGTTCGGTAGCGGCCAACCGGACACCATCTGAACCCTGTTTTTTTATTGCCTGAATTCCCGCCTGTATCGCGCGCTTAAAAGCCCGATTCATTTTCTCGGCCACACGGGGTTTCATGCGACGTTGTAAAAGCCAGGGCAGCAACCAGGAAAGACCGATGAGCAACGCGGAATGCACAGCGAAGTCCACGCCCAAGAAGTCACCTTGGCCCTGAGTTCCTGCATAAAAGCCGATTACGGCATGATAGATTGCCCAACCTGCCGCGGCGGTAGGCAGCAGCCAGCTCAACTGCCCAGCAATTTTGTAGGCCAAACTCTTGAGATTTCCATCCGGCTGGGAAAGCGAGATGGCCAGCTCGCTCTCCGCACGGTTGAGAAAAGACGCCTTTACCCCCGCGCGAATGGGTTCAAGAGCCTTGCTGAAAGGCGCCAAAGGCAAATGTCTTCCGACGATCAGGTTCTCCAGCTCGTTGGTCAGATCCCGGGTACGGGTGTCCATTCGCTCACCCCAAACCTCGCCCACCAGATCGGCCAGCGGTGCCAATGGCGGGGGTTTGGGCTCCTTAGATCGCCGCCAAGGGATCAGCCCCTCCTCGTTCGGTATAGTCTGCACCAACAGTGCCGCATTATTTGACAGTTGCACCTCAAATTCATCCAGCCGTTTAACCAGCAGCGCTTCCCAGGCAGATACCCCTTCATCGAGAGAATAGCTGCGCAACCTGTCCAGTAACCTATCACTCAAATGGTAGAGCTCCCGCAGGCGCGCATCTGTGCCCAGCTGCTGCAGCCATTCTATTCCGTATTGCTCGATGGCGCCGTTGATGGTTTGTTCTAGGAGGTGGAAATCATCAGTCACCGCCGCTCCGGACGGATGACAGCTGGTGCGCAGTATCACGGGGTTTGGAAAACCCTCGTCTTTCAGGCGAGCGCGCAAATGGGACACCTGATCCGGACTGCCCTGATCCCACTGATTGATAATGAACAGCCAAGAGTGCAGATTGCCGCGCTGTTGCAGAAAGCGCCACCCGATATCGTCCAGGTAGCGCCCCGGGCTAACCACATAAACCAGCCAATCGATATAAGGCAACCAGAGCTTCACCAGCTCCCGGTGCCGTTCCTCCACGCTGTCGAAATCGGGCATATCGAGCCAAGCTACCAACCGCCGGCGGTTATCCCCATGGTAGGCCACCCGTGTTTCCTCCAGCGGCAGTTCCGCCGGCAATTCACCCAGGCGATATTCCTGATGCAAATACAGGGTGACCTCACTGGATGTAGGTCGCTGCAGACCCACACTGGCGATCTCTGCCCCCGCTAACCGATTCAGGAGGCTGCTCTTGCCGACACCGGTACCACCGAAGAACGCCACGATTAACGGGCGTTTGCCGCGCTGAGCAAATAGTGCGGCGGCTTGCTGCTGTTCTATTTCTTCGATGGGATAAGCGTCCTGTTGGGTAATCCAACCAGTCTCAAGGGCTTCGTCGATCCATGCTTTGAGTGACTGGAAGCGGTGTTCGAATCCATCATCCATTGATCACTTCCCGCGGCATGACCCGCAGCTTCGGTAGGGCACTTGCCGCTCGCTCCACCAATTCCCGGGGGATGTGCAAACACTGGTTCGCCGATAACTGGTTGGGTAACTCCAGCAACCGAGACCGCAGAATCCGCTCAAATATTCGCTCCCGTACTTGCTCTAGCTGTTTTTCACGGAGCTCTTTACCGATCTGTTTCATGTACTGGCCTACCGCGCCTTCGGCCAACAATGATGTAATGGACAGCATGGCCGGGGTTAAGATCAGATCGTTAACGCCAATGCCACCCGTCTTGACGGCCAGTACCACCGCGGCCACATCAGTGGTGGCGCGCGCGGCACGCAGGCTGTTCAGAGTAGCCGGGTGTTGCCGCAGATGCTGGTAAAGGCGCCGCCCGGCGGCTTCGATCTCCGCTTCGAAATCTTCCTGATATTCCTTTACCGCCACGGCTGCCGCTGCCCTGATTTCCGGTTCCTGTTGGTCATATAAGGCAATGACGCCCTGCCACCACAAGTAACTGGGACCACCGGTCGAGGCGGGTAACTGCCGGTTGAGCCGGCTACGCAGGTTCACCGACAGGTGAGCAATGGCCTCTTCCAGTATCTCGCCTTCCGGCTCTCCCTTGCCCGCTCCCCCACCGGGGGACCACCGGCTACCCAGTACATCCCGTAACTTGCGCACTGGCCAAGTCAGCACCGATCTGACGCGTGCGACCGCTGGCGCGATTCCGGGTATTTCGAGCAGCTGGAGCAACTGATAAATAGCCCGCTGCAGGGTATCGGATGAGCGTGGATTATCGAGATAGTCGCGCTGATAAAGCGAGAGCGCATCCTCCAGTTCTGCACGCACCACCGCATCCCATTGCTCCGTGGCGGAGATCTCGAGCTGCACTGCGGCTGTCCAGCTCTCCCAATGGCGAGCCAAAAAATCATAGATCAGCCTGGCGGATCTCGGCGCCGGAGATCGTGGAACCAGGGCAGCGATTCGCTCGACCAAGGCGCTCGCCTCCCCGGTATCTTCCAATCTTCCCTCGCCAGCTGGGATATATGGCAAAGCCGCCATACCCGAGCAGCTGATCCCAGCCTCATCCATGCGCTGTTGCAACGCGGCCAGTAGAGTGGCTTGCTCGCCCACATGCACCTTGTTCAAGCATACGAACAACGGGATCTCCATCGCGGAGACCAATCCAAGCATTTGCCAAACTGATCGATCCGCGTACTTTTCCCGGCAAACAACCAGCACGATAACATCGGCGAGGGCACAGATTCCGGGTACAGTTTCCCGATACTCACGGGAACTGACAGAATCGAAATCCGGGGTATCCCAAACAATCACGGGGACATCGGTAAATGGGACCTTGTCACCGATCTGGGTAAAGGAATACACAGCGTTTCGCGCCACCTCCTGATCGGTGTCCGCCTCGACCCGGCTCCAGTTGATCAACATGCGCTCCAGGCACGACACCGCTCCCTCACCCAGCTCTCCGACACTAAAACCTTGTGCATACTGGGTATAACCCGCCAGCGGACTGGCCTCCGCCATGTTGCTGCCAAGGAGAAGATTGACCGCGGTGCTCTTGCCCGATTGGGTCGGGCCGATCACCATCACTTGCGGCGGCAGGGTACAATCGCCGAGCCGTTGTGCCTGATGGCGAAGCAGCGCATTGGCATAGTTGAGCGACGACCCTGTCTCCCGATCCGTCGCGGTATCACCGGGGCGGAGCAGCGCTTGCCGGTTCTGTAGCAGACTTAGAAACTCACTAATATCATGGACCAGGGATTGCATCGGCAGAGCATATACGGATTGACGCCGCTTTGTCACATACGACGCTGCGTTGGGCAATCCATGTGCCGCGAAGGTACAGCTAGCGTGGTTGCCTGTAGGTGAGGAACTCCCCGTGCTGGGGTAGCAAAGATCATCCGGGCTTAGAGGGATCGCCGTCAGCCTGCGTGTTTTCCTCGGGCTCCTGCAAACTCGGTTTCGGCGGGCCGGAATCGAGGTCGTCATCCATCAAAATACGGTTGGCCTCTCCCTCCAAATCATCGAATTGGCCGCTCTTAGCTGCCCAAAAGAAGACTCCTACCGCGACCAACCCCAGTAGGATCATCCCCGGAATTAGACCGTAGATGACGTCCATAACCGATACCTTTATTTAAACAGGGTCCTTATCCTGGCGGCATTGCCAATTACCAGCAGCGAACTGACCGGCATCGAGACCGCCGCCACCAGCGGTGTGATGACCGCCAGCATTGCCAAGGGCACCATAACCAGATTATACGCGATGGATATTCCAATGTTTTGTCGGATGGTCCGTAACGTCCGCCGGGAGAGTGCCGCCGCCAATCCAACCCTGTCCAGACGGTCACTCACCAACACCAGGTCGGCGCTGGCGATCGAGACGTCGGTGCCCGATCCCAGGGCGATGCCGACATCGGAGCGAACCAAGGCGGGCGCGTCGTTGATCCCGTCCCCCACCATGGCCACCTTATGTCCGCCTTTTTGCAAGTTGGCAATAACCCTGTCCTTCTGTTCAGGCAGCACTTCGGCAATCACCTCCAATCCCCCCAGGCGCTGGGCCACCGCCTCCGCCGCCGAGCGGTTATCCCCACTCAGCAGGGTGAGTTTAATTCCCTGCCGTCTAAGCTCATCCATCAGCTTGACAGCTCCTTCCCTAAGCTGTTCCTGCAATCCGATAACGGCCCGCTCTGTCCCCTCCACCGCAAAACAAATACAGTTCATACCCTGCGTCTCAAGACGCTGATATGTCCCTTCAAGAATGGGGTTTCGAACCACTCCATTTCGTGCCATCCAGGCGCGGGTGCCAGCTATCAGTTTACGGTCGTTATATACCGCCGACACACCGTAGCCCGGATGGTAGGTAAAGGCTCCCGCGGTGGATACGGCCTCGTCTGCATCGGGTGACCCTGCCAGTTCCCGTAACGCCGCGGCTACGGGATGATCGGAAAATCGCTCCAGGACTGCCAATTCTCCCAGCATGGCACGGATACCGTCGCTCATTCCGTGATCACCCACGTTCCAACATTCATCTGCTGCGGTTTGGATGACGGCAACTGTCATCTTCCCCTCGGTCAGGGTGCCGGTTTTGTCAAAGACAAAGTGCCGAATCGCTGAGAGGGTTTCGAGAACTTCGCCGTTTTTCACCAAAATGCCGTTTTTCGCACCCAATCCGGATGCCACCGCGATCGCCATCGGTGTCGCCAAACCAAAGGCGCAGGGGCAGGTAATGATGAGCACCGCGGTCGCCGCCATCAAGGCGACCTCGAGGTCGGTACCCAGCCACCCAATAAATGTGGCGGTGGCCAGCCCTAGGGTAGCCGCCACAAACCAAGGTACAATACGGTCTGCCACACATTGAATCGGCGCCTTGCTGGCCTGGGCGTCCTCCACTAACCGGATAATCCTGCCGAGTGCGGTATCACGCAGTAACCCCTCAACCTGAACCGTTAGCGCGCCTTGCCCGTTAATCGTACCGGCGGAAACCCGGTCATCTACCCCCTTCGCCATGCCCACCGACTCACCGGTCAGCATCGCCTCGTCCACTGAGCTACGCCCTTCCGTCACTCGGCCGTCCACCGGAATCCGCTCTCCGGGCCTCACCAACACTAACTCACCGAGCTTGACCGCCCGGATCGGCACAACCTGGTCCTGTCCATCACGGATTACCGTAGCCACTCTGGGTTGTAAATCTAATAATCTTTGTGTGGAGGCCACAGCCTGGCGTTTAGAGGCCGCTTCAAGATAGCGTCCCACCAGTATCACAAAGAGGAAATTAACCACGGTATCAAAATAAACCTCCCCGCTCCGGGAGCCGGAAACCGTGATGTAGACCGAATAGAGATAGGTTGCGCCGGCACCAATGGCAATGGGCAGATCCATCCCTAGGTGGAGACTGCGAAGCCCCCTCCACGCCCCTGTGAAAAAGGGGGCGCCAGAATACAGCAGCGTTGGGGTAGCGAGGGCGAATCCAACCCAATGAAATAAGTTACGGTACTCGCCTTGATCCGCTCCCGAGTAAAGGGCGATCGAAACCCAAAGCAAGTTCATCATGGTGAAGCCGGCGAAGGCCATGCGATACAGCAATTGACGGTTTTCGCGCTTCAGCTGCCCTTCTGCAGAATCCGGATCGAAGGGGACCGCAGCATAACCGATTGCCGCCAAGCTGCCGAGGATGGCTGATAGCCGCACACGGCTGCTATCCCATCGCACCCGCAGGCGCCGGCCAGATAGGTTGACCCTAGCTTCGATTACTCCGGGTTGGCGGTGCAGGCAATTCTCAATCAACCAGACGCATGCGGCACAATGAATACCCTCCACCAGCAGGTTGATGTCCCGGCCGCTCTCTGTCTCGGTAATGAATTCTTCCTGGACCTCATCGAGATCATACAGCGCCAGTTCTTTGGGGATTTCCGGTGGTGGCCCAAGCAGTGTACCTTCGGGGGTACGCCGGTAGAAACCCTCTAGCCCGGAAGAAAAAATAGCCTGACATACGGAACGGCAACCGATACAGCAGAAACTCCGCTGGTCACCGTTGATATCAGCGCTGACCGCCGTGGCCTTGGGAACCGGTAAGCCACAGTGAAAACAGTGAGCTTTCTCATCGGCGTCCAGGACGCTCATCAACGTCCCGGTTTCATCTGACCCCGGCGCTAATCCAGTAGGGTGTATTATACTCGTCCTCCCCATTCTTGACGCTAACCAGGATATCCCACACCCCTTTCAACGGGAAACTGACTTCCGCCTGGTAGCGCCCCAGTCCAATCTCCCGCATGGATACCGAAAAATCCTGTTTCGCATCGGATGGACGATAGGCGTAGAAGACTACCGAATCCGGCGTCACTGGCTCACCTTCCGTATTGAGCACCGAGAAACCCCACAGCGAAGGGGTAGCTACATCCACATACTCCGGAGCATCGATCGTCATCTGCCAACCCGGGTCCCTGGCCAGTCGCTTCAGACGGTTTTGGGCGTGATCCTGACCTCGTTCGTAATAGTTTTCATCCACCAGTCCGGGATCGGTTTTCACCGCGAGATAGATACGAAAGACGCTGACTCCAATGAATAAAATCAGCAGGGTGACCCACCCGATGACCCATGGACTGCGCCAAGCTGACTGTTTTCTACTCATACGTTTTTCACGCTCGCATTACATAACAAGAAACTCCGTTTTTACCTTGTCACCCCTCCTGGGTTGGGCTTTGCAATTCGAATAGTCTTGGATCTCCCACCACTCCGGGTCCTTGGATACCCCGGAATACGACCACCCAAGGCGCTTTTACTTTGGACCGATGAACACGCTTTCCCGTTGGCTCGAGAACGTCTGGCCACTACTGTCCATGCCCTCGCCAACAAACCGGATAGCGGCTGATTCCTCGACGATATTTTCCGGCAGCACTCTGACAAATAGGGTGCGGGGGGTCACTTTTCCATGACGGGCGGTTATCGGGGTCTCACCACCAATGATTTCAAGTCCCTTGGGTCCTCTGGCGGTAACCCGGACATCCACGTCCTCCGTCATCTTGTTCAGCACCTTTACCGTGTATTTGTTTTGGATCGAGCCGTCACTCTGCAAGACAAACATGGGTTGGCGGGAATGAATTACCTTGATCTCTATGGCTTCCAGGGAAGAGAGCCCGTAGGCGATGCCTGAAAGTGCCAACACCAGTACCGCACCATACGCCCATACCCTGGGTCGCCGTAGAAGTGAACGGCTTTCTTTGCCGTTGAGTACATCCAACGATTCATAGCGAATCAACCCGGTAGGCCGATCCAGCTTTTCCATCACGATGTCGCATGCATCGATGCAGAGCGCACACATAATACACCCTTCCTGCTGCCCATGACGAATATCCACGCCGGTGGGACAAACAGCGACGCACTGGTTGCAATCGACACAATCCCCGGTCGTCCTGTCCGCATCGGATTGGCCCTTTTTAACCCGTCCCCTGGGCTCGCCACGGTGAAAGTCGTAGGTTGGGACCGATGTGGTGTTGTCCACCATCACCCCTTGAATACGGGCGTATGGACACAACCAGAAGCAGGCCTGCTCACGAAGGAACCCCGCGAGACCGTAGGTGCCGGCGGTAAACAACCCTAGGGTCGCCAGCGTGACCGTTCCTAACTCCAGATTCCAGAGATCCATCCAGAACTGATAGGCATCGACAAACCAGGTCACAAACCCCACGCCGGTAAGGAATCCGATCAACAGCCAAAGCGCATGCTTCACCGCCTTGATGCGGAACTTGGTAAAGTCTAACGGTGCCTTATCCAACTTACGGCGTTTGGCGGGAGGACCCTCCAGTTTTTCTTCGATCCAGGTAAAGACGTCTGTCCACACGGTTTGAAAACAAAAAAAGCCGCAGTAGACACGACCGGCAAGCGCTGTGACAACGGCCAACAAAATCGCAAAGAACAACAACAGCAGCGACAACATCCAAAAATCCTGAGGGAGAATCGTCGAGCCAAAGATATGAAACTGGCGATTTGGAATATCGAACAATACCGCCTGCCGGTCACCCCAGCGTAAATACGGGCCGAGGAAGAAGACGAGCCAAACGCTGCTGGTCAGCCACTTAACCACACGCCACTTACCGCCCACGCGTTTAGCATGGATGGTTTCTCCGCCGGTGTTTACCTGCCAATGACCAGCCTCTGCGTACAACTCGTCTACCGCGGCATCCCGGCTCGATTGGTTCTGGCTCAATGCTGTGCCTCCCGTTTGGGCATGATCAAGTTTGACGATAACAACTACCCTCTCCTGTTTACAAACATGAGCGATTGTTTGGGTGAGGATTATCGAAGTGGGAGTGTACCCTAGGAACAGTCAATAACAATGAGAATAATCAATACACTACATTGACATAGCCAGATAAAAAAAGGGGGAAATATCCCCCTTTTTCTGTCAACAACCACTGATGGTAGTAACTAATTCTTATGAGCCTGTGCATCCTTTTCGATCAGATTCTTGACCTTGTACACAAGGAACCCAAGAATAACCACACTGATCACCACAGCAAGAATTGAACCCCAAACAACCGGATCGCCCATACCCATTGCAATCACCTCGTCCGTTTATCTCCGACCGGTCCCGGAAAGATTCGGTCCGGGAACCAGCCCTGTTTGCTTCCCGTCAGAGACCTACTGGCCCCCTCCGAACTTGTGCACATAAACCGCCAGTTTCTTGATCTCGTCCGCCGATAACCTGTCGCCGAACTTGGGCATCTCCGCCTCACGGGTCAGCGGATCGCTGATGTCATTGACACCGTGGGTGATGGTGTATTTTACACTGGCCAAGATGTCCTGGTCGTCCACCGGGACAAACCGATAAATGCTGTCGGTAAGATTGGCTGAACCAAGAGCCGCCATTCCCTTGCCATCCATTCCGTGACAGGCAATACAACCCTTCTGCAGGAACAAGGGGGTAGATGCAGGTTCTCCGGCAACCACAGCGTTGGCAAGTTCATCCACCTCTTCCGGTTTTAGAATCTTGCCGTGCGCATTCATGATGCCCTTACGACCCATGGTGATACTTTGTTCAATGTTCTCGATCATGCCACCGTACAGCCAGTCGTCATCCACCAACGCGGGAAACCCGGGACCACCCTGTCCGGCGCTGCCATGACAGGCGGCACAATTATCACCAAAAAGCACCTTTGCCGATGCGACGGTATATGAAGACAACGCTTCGTCCTTCAGGATCTCCGCGGCAGACACCCCTTGAAGCTTCGCCTCAAATTCAGCACGCACTTCGTCAACCTCGGCTACGCCCTCTTGGTATTCCTTCATTTGGGTCCAACCCATGACTCCTTTTGTATAGCTGCTCAATGTAGGCCACATGGGATAAAGGATACCGTAGGCAATGACCCAAAAGATGGATGCCCAAAAGGCAATCATCCACCAGCGTGGGGGGGGATTCGCCAACTCCCGCAGGTTGTCGTCCCAGACATGTCCGGTATTGTTTTCACCGGGGAAAGGATTATGTTCAGCCATTACTATCTCCGCTATTAATCGTTTCGTCGTCGTCCAACGGGATATGCTTATTTACCTCAAACTTATCCCTATTCTTGGGACGCAGGACGTAGACATAGAGTCCGACCATGAGGAGGAAGATGACCACCGTTAGGATTGTGCCCACCCAATCGGTGGCGGTCATCGCCGCCCAGTCTGTGTGAAAATAGTCCTTGAGACTATTCACGATAAACCTTGTCCTCGTCCAGTTTGGCCATCGTGCCCAGCACCTGGAGGTAGGCAACCATCGCATCTTCTTCGGTCTTGCCACGCACCAAACCCGGAGCCTCGGCGATATCGGCGTCGGTATAGGGTACGCCAATCATCTGCAGCCCGGTCATATTGGCCTGGATCTGAGCACCATCCACCAGGTTGTCTTTCAACCATGGGTAGTTAGGCATCACAGATTCAGGCACCACGGACCGTGGAGCACGAAGATGTTTACGGTGCCAATCATCGGAATACTTGCCGCCGAGGCGCGCAATATCCGGACCGGTTCTTTTGGACCCCCACTGAAAAGGATGGTCATACATCGATTCCGAAGCCAGGGAGTAATGACCATAACGCTCCTTTTCATCACGGAACGGGCGAATCATCTGTGAATGACAGAGATAGCATCCTTCACGCTGATATACATCGCGACCGGCAAGTTCCAATGCCGAAAACGGGCGCATTCCATCACCAGGCTTGTGATCGGCCAGGGTCTGCCCCTGTTGACGTTGCCAAACCAACTCCGGGTACTGGTTATGCTCCATGGTACTTTTGAGATAGAACAACGGGACGATCTCGACGATCCCGCCAACCGATAACGCAATCGCCAAGCCGACGAATAGCGCGAAAACATTTCGCTCCATCCAGCTCTGGAAACGACCGGATTCAGAATTGCTAGACATGTTTCTCCCTCCTTACGCGGTCGCTGTCGCAGTACGTGCACGCTGCACGCTGCCTTCGGATGAAGCCTTGACGACTGTCATCAGAATATTGAAAAGCATGAGCACCGAGCCGGCCAGAAAAATCATACCGCCCACGGCCCGCATCGCATAATAGGGGTGCATAGCCTCTACCGACTCCGCAAAGGTGTAGGCCAAAGTGCCGTACTCATCGTAGGCACGCCACATCAAGCCCTGCATGATTCCAGAAACCCACATGGCAACGATGTAAACCACGGTACCGATGGTTGCGGTCCAAAAATGCACATTGACCAGTTTCTCAGACCAAAGCTGGACATGGAAAACGCGCACCATCATGTGGTAGATGGAGCCGATTGCTATCATGGCAACCCAACCCAGTGCTCCGGAGTGCACATGACCCACGGTCCAATCGGTGTAGTGGGAGAGGGCGTTAACGGTCTTGATCGACATCACCGGCCCCTCAAAGGTCGACATAGCGTAGAACGCCAACGACATGATAAGGAAACGCAGCACGTAGTCGGTACGCAACTTATCCCAAGCACCGGAAAGGGTCATCATTCCATTCACCGCGCCACCCCAGGAGGGGATGATCATAGCCAGCGAAACCGCCGCACCCAGGGAACCCGTCCAGTCCGGCAAGGCGGTGTATTGGAGATGATGGGCACCGAGCCAAACATAGCCAAACATTAATGCCCAAAAATGGATAACGGACAACCGATATGAGTAAATCGGACGGCCTGCCTGCTTAGGCACGTAGTAATACATAATCCCCAAGAATCCCGCGGTAAGATAGAACCCCACGGCGTTGTGTCCCCACCACCACTGGATCATAGCGTCCTGGACACCGGAAAAGATTGAATAAGACTTGAACATCCCCACGGGAATGGCAAGGCTATTGACCACGTGCAGGTAGGTAATCATCACCATCATACCCAGGAAGAACCAGTTTGAAACATAGATATGGGAGGTCTTCCGGTTATGAACCGTCATAATGAAATTGAACATATAGGAGAGCCAGACAACCGCAATGGCGATATCGATTGGCCACTCAAGTTCCGCATACTCTTTTGTCTGGTTAATACCCAGGGGCAGGGTAATGACGGCCGACAGAATGATCAGATTCCAGCCAATGAAGGTGAACCAAGCCAGCTTATTGCTCCACAGTCTGGTGGCACAGGTCCGCTGCACGGTATAAAAAGCGGTTGCCATCAGAGTACAGCCGCCAAATGCGAAAATGACCGCATTGGTATGTAGCGGGCGCAGACGCCCGAACGTGATGTATGGAGTATCAAAATTCAGAAACGGCCAGGCCAGTTCCGAGGCGATGTACACCCCGACTAGTGCACCTACGACCAGGTAAACAACTGCCATGACGGTGAACCAGCGTACGACCCCGTAGTCGTACTTTTGCTCAGCTGCGGCGTCCATGAGCCCCCCTTCGAAAAAGATAAAAACAACAAAAAAAACGCGGGTATACCAGCACTTGAACCCCTGAAATATGGGGCTCTAAGTAGGGGATATGACACTGCAATTAGTGATAAATGTCAAGGTAAAAGCCCCAAATCAAGCATTTCCCCGATCCAAAAAACAAGACTTAACTATATGTTATACAAGTTATTTTTTATTAATCGCCGAGCTTTTGACTTGGATCAAAAAAACCTAATACTCTAATCAACTGATCCTCGGGAAGCAGGCGTGGGAAATCGAACGAACTCAACTGCTAACTGCGGGAGAGGTGCTCTAGCGCGGGACGATCAAGCAGCCTCGCCCGCTTACGGTGAAGAAGAATCAGCCTCGCCTGCTGGAGTTTGCTCAGGATGCGGCTCACCGTCTCACTCGCCAGGCCGAGGTAACTGCCGATATCCGATCGTGACATGCTGAGGTTGAATTCTTCGTTGGGCAGCCCCCGACGTTGCAAACGGTTGGAAAGGCTGAGAAGAAATCCGGAAATACGTTGCTCGGCAGATTGATGAATCAAGGACGAGATCAGCTCATGACTAAAGGCAACTTCGTTGCCCAGCAGATTGATGATAGACCGCTGGATAGTCTCCAGCGACCGCCCAGTCTCGGGCAGACGATGTACACGAAGTTCGCAGACACTGCTTTTCTCCAATGCTCTGGCAGTACATGGATAGCAGTCCCCGGACATCGCCTCTACCCCTATCAATTCACCGGGCAGGTGGAAACCAATTACCCGCTGCTGGCCACCGGGTTGGGTCCCATACAGCTTAAACGCACCGGACTTGACCGCAAAGATTGATTGAAACGGATCACCTTGACTGAACAAGACCGCTCCGCGTAGTAATGGACGCCGCCTGATCAATACGCCCTCGGGTACCCGGCTGTCCTCAGCCGCATAATCAAGAACCGAACAGATGGGATCCAAGCCACAAGCCTGGCAGGCCACTTCGAGTCCCCCTGGAAGGGGCCCGGCCGGGGCGCTGCCGTGGTGCAAGGGGACATTACCCACGGGCACGATACCCCCGCTGTTTATTAAGGTGATCCCCTCCCCGCATTTTGAAATCCGCCTCCCCGAAATCCAGTCGGACGGGATTGAAGAGAGCCTCAATCTGAAAGGTAAATTCCAAACCTTGTCTCACTTAAAAATGGTTTCCACCGAGAACCCCTCCTTCTCCAGGATTACGCGAAGACGTTTGAGGGCATCCATCTGTATCTGCCGCACCCGCTCCCGGGTGACACCCAACTCGTTGGCAACCTGCTCAAGGGTCGAATTTTCGTAGCCGTGGAGGCCAAACCGGCGTTCCACCACCTCCCGTTGCTTATGGTTCAACTTGTTGAGCCACCCATCCAAGTTGGCATTGAGGCCATCATTTTGAAGACTCACCGAGGGATCCTCGGTCTGGCTGTCGGGTATGGTATCGAGCAAGGGTTTGTCGGCGTCCTTGCCAAACGGCGTGTCGACCGACGCGATCCGCTCGTTGAGCCCCAGCATACGTTTGACCTCTCCGATCGGCTTGTCTAGTAACTCAGCGATCTCCTCCGTAGTGGGTTCGTGATCCTGCGACTGGGAGAGGCTCCGGGCCGCCCGCAGGTAAACGTTGATCTCCTTCACGACATGAATCGGCAGGCGGATAGTACGGGTCTGGTTCATGATCGCCCGCTCGATCGTCTGCCGTATCCACCAAGTAGCATAGGTGGAGAAACGAAAACCACGTTCCGGGTCGAATTTTTCCACGGCCCGAATCAATCCGAGGTTTCCCTCCTCGATCAAATCAAGCAGCGCCAGGCCGCGATTCATGTAACGCCGAGCAATCTTGACCACCAGCCGGAGATTACTTTCAATCATGCGCTGGCGGGCCGACATCTCACCTTTCTGAGCCAACCGTGCGAAATAGACCTCCTCGTCGGCGGTCAGTAGCTCCGAGCTTCCAATCTCATTGAGATAAAGGCGGGTGGCATCCATTTGCATGTTTGACAGATCACCGGTCCCAAAATCGATGACCTCATCTTTCTTGTCATCCGATGGTCCGAGTATCTCCATATCATCCCCATCGTCGTCGATCTCCTTGATATCGCTCTCCTGTGGATTACTCAACCGCGGATTATTCTCCATACATACCCTCTCATGGTTGCCGGGGCAGCAACTTAAGTGGATCGACTGGCGTACCATTGCGTCTAATCTCGAAATGGAGAACCGGGCTACCTCCACCCTGCTGCCCCATCTCTGCAACCTGCATGCCTTTTTTCACTAAAGCTCCCTCGTTAACCAGAAGCTTTCGATTGTGCCCGTAGGCACTCAGATAGTTTTTGTTATGTCTGATTATTAATAGAAGACCATATCCTATTAGCCCACTCCCTGCATAGACCACCTTACCACTTTCTGCGGCCAGTACGGGTTGTCCCTGAGTACCACCTATCTTAATACCCTTGCGTGATGGATCGGTTCCGGAATACCGTTGTTTTAGTTGGCCTTGGGTCGGCCACCGCCAATAAAGCTTACGGGTCGATTCAGATAGATCCGGGACGGCCCGTGAGGCCTTATCGGCGTTACCCGGGGACTTGTGATTTGATGCCGGCGCTGACTGCGCTGAGCGTATTGGTTTGGGCTGGGGGGGGGGAGCCGGAACCTTCGTTCCCGATGGTTGAGGATTGCGAGGGGCTAACCGGGGTCCGGCCAAGACAAGCGTCTGCCCGGGATAGATTGTGTACGGCGGCGCTATGGCGTTCCACCGTGCCAGGGTTCTGAAATCTAACCCATAATTCCAAGCAATGGTATAGAGCGTGTCTTTCCGCTTGACCGTGTATCTGCTGGGCCTGCCAACCGTCTTGTACGCCGGTTGCTCGAGGGAAACCACTTTGGCTCGGGTAGGTGCGGTGCAGGCAGTCAGCAACTGGACACCCGACAACATCAGGATGACGGCGAAGTACGGGACCAATCGGTATCTGGGCAGGCAACCTGCACAAATCATCAGGTGATCGATCCCCCTAAAGCTTAGCCACGAAAACTACCAAGAACATAAGAACCACCATTACCCAACCGATCCTATCGATATACTGCCTCAGCCGCCGCTCCATGCGTTCTCCACCCCAGGCCATCAGCGATGCAACCAAGAAAAAGCGGGCCCCGCGCCCGAATAGGGAGGCAAGGGTGAAGGGCACGATTGCCATAGCGATCACACCGGCAGTCACCGTAAACACCTTGTACGGTATCGGTGAAAAGCCGGCCAGGAATATCGCCCAGAAGCCCCAGTCATCGAACCATGCCTTGGCCTGAAGATACTTCGGATAGTACCCGGCGTCCCGCAGCAATGGCTCGATTACATCAAATGCAAACATCCCGATAAGATAACCAAATATACCGCCGACCACCGAGGCCACCGTCGTCAAAGCGGCCAATCGCCAGGCCGTGGATGGTTTAGCCAAGGCCATGGGGGCAAGCATCACGTCCGGAGGAATAGGAAAGAACGAGGACTCCGCAAAACTTAGCCCCGCCAGATACCGGGGCGCGTGGCGATGCCTCGACCAACGCATAACTCGATCATAAAGCGCGGAAAACAACGCCATCAAACCAATCCTCCCAATAACGGGACAAACACGACTCGTTCTAAAAACTCCTTTTCATAACCACCTGCCGTGCGTGTGACCCGTACCAACACCTGCTCCTTGCGAGGCCCGATCGGGAGCAATAACCGGCCGCCCGGTTTGAGCTGCTCAACAAGGGTCAGTGGTATCCCTTCAGGTGCCGCGGTTACCAATATGCCATCAAAGGGTCCATACTCGGGCAACCCCATGCCACCATCCGAATGGCGCAGCCTGATGTTACGCAATCCCAGCTCCTGAAATCGCCGCCGTGCCTGCTTCTGCAGTGCCGCGATACGTTCCACACTGTAGACCCGCTTCACCAATCGAGCCAGTAGCGCTGTTTGATAACCAGACCCAGTACCGACCTCGAGTACCGTGTCCAACGCCTCCCCCTGCATGAGCAACTCGGTCATCCTCGCCACGATATAGGGCTGGGAAATGGTCTGCCCATGCCCAATCGGTAGCGCGGTATCCTCATACGCTCGGCTAGCCAATGCCTCGTCGACGAAGATGTGCCGGGGCGTGGCTCGCACAGCGTTGAGTACCCGCAGATCTTCTATTCCTTCCTCCCGAAGGCGTTGGACTAACCGCTCCCTGGTGCGCAAAGAGGTCATACCGATTCCTCTGTGCAGTGGATCGTTCATCTTGCTATTTCACCAAGCCACGTGCTCAATTTCTCGATAGCACCATGCCGTGTCAGGTCCACCTGCAAGGGAGTCAACGAAACATAGCCTTCCCGCACCGCATGAAAATCGGTACCGGGACCGGCGTCCTGCTCCGGTCCGGCAGGTCCTACCCAAAATATCGGCCTCCCCCTGGGATCCGTAGACCGCACGACCGGCTCGGCCTTGTGGCGATGGCCAAGCCGGGTGGCCCTAAAGCCCTTCAAGTCATCATACGGCAGATCGGGAATATTGATATTAATGATAGTGTCCCAGGGCAAGGGCGATCGTAACAACTGACTTATCAGGATCACGGCCACCCGGGCGCCGGTCTCGTAATGTTTGGGGTCGTCGCTGTCCATTGATAACGCCATGGCCGGTAACCCGAGGAAACGGCCTTCGGTGGCAGCTGCCACCGTCCCGGAATAAAGCACATCGTCACCCAGATTAGGACCGGCATTGATACCTGCGACCACCATATCCGGCTCTTCGTCGAGCAGACCCGTTATCGCGAGATGAACACAATCGGAGGGAGTGCCATCCACTCGGACATAGCCGTTGTCCATCCGCTCCGCCCGGATCGGATACTCCAATGTCAAGGAGTTACTGGCGCCACTGCGGTTACGCTCAGGCGCGACCACAACGATCTCCGCAATAGCCGCGAGGGCATGCGCAAGGACTTTCAGCCCCACGGCTTGATAGCCGTCGTCGTTACTGACCAAGATCTTCATCGGCCGGGGCTAACTCCCTCTGATAAAAGCTAAACTATACTGGAAATGGGCCTGAGACTCATCCCCATCCAGAGGAGCGGTTGTTGTTATACTCCCTAGCGGATACGCAACAGGCAATAAGCTCATGAGCGGCAAATACCAAGATGAGGAGAACGACGAGTTCAAGCTTTTTTTGGAGGAAATGGCAGAAACCACCCGTCATCGGCACGATGGAATAGAACCCTTCCGTCCCCGATTACGCCCGCTCCCTCGCCAACCGGAGGCTGAGAAAACGGATGCTGGCGAGCTTGAGCTGGTAGATCTCAACATCGAGACAGAAGACGAACTGGCATTTGTTCGCCCGGGGGTGCAAAAACGGCTGTTTCAAAACCTGAGGCGTGGGCAATTGACACCCCAGGCATTATTGGACCTGCACGGTCTCAGGGTTGTCGAGGCGAGAATCGAGCTAGTGCGATTTCTCGACTACGCCCGACGGCACCGGCTGCGGGTCGTCCAGATCATCCACGGGAAGGGCTATGGGTCCGAGGGACGTCAACCGATACTGAAACAGAAGGTGAATCAGTGGCTGCGCCAACCGGAGATGGTCCTGGCTTTTTGTTCCGCACCCCATTTTGACGGTGGCAGGGGTGCGGTCTATGTATTGCTTAGTCGCAAGGCCGGTAGCGGAGACTAGATCACCCTCTCAGGTAGCTCAGGGGCATTCCGGTCAGGAGGGCAGATAGTCGATGATCTCGGCGAGTAACACGGTCGCGAAGCTCCCCTTGGGAAGATAACACTGGACCTCCAACTGTCCCCCCGCTATCGACCATTCCAAATCCCCAACCCGAGCCCGTAAAGCCCGGCGTTCCTGAATCAAACCGGCACCTTCCAAGCCAGCCTGAAACTCCTCGGTTCCACTCAAAGCCTCCCGCTCCAGTTGCGCTACATCGCCGCTAACCAGATTGTCCCCTCTCCCCCACAAGGGCCCCGAGGGGTGGATCTCCAACGCCTCTGCCCGCCGCAAAATCTCGTGATCAATTTGCTCCGCGAGAAAGCTGTTGCGGCTGCCGTCGAGCATCATGCGGTCTCCGGACAGCGGCTTATTCCAGTTTCCTGCCGATACCCGCCAGGCAAGCACTCTGTTGAACAATGCGCTCCGGGCCGCGGAAAGATAAATTCCACGCTTTCGACCAGGAATTTTCCGCTTCCCGGTTCGAAACAGGGCAGCGGCACCCTCCAGGTTCCCTCCCGCAATTCCAAATCGTTGGGTTCCAAAATAATTGGCGATACCCCCGTCCGCGATTAGGCTAAGCTGTTCGTCGAGCCGCTGAACATCGCCCTGCAAATCGCGCACCCGGATTTTGAAGCGATTGCCCTTGAGGGCACCCCTGCGTAGTTTTCTGCTGTGGGGCGCAGAGTGAATCACCCGAAAATCATCGGACGTCAGTTGCCGCCAATCAGGGGCTTGGCGGCCGGCAAGCCGGACAGAAAACCACTGCCGGGTAAGCGCGTGCCGATCCTTCATTCCCGCAAAGCTCACATCCCTGAGGGGGACAGACGCATGGCGGGCCAGCTGAGTCGCTACCCATTCCGTATTGGTATTCCGTTTTTCGATCCACAGCAACACATGCTCACCACCGCCATCCGCCTCCACCAAACTCACTTCGTCAACTTGAAAGTCTTCTGGCTGTGCCCGGATGCAACCCCGGCAACCGCTGCCCCCATAAACCAGGGGCAGATTTGCTATGCCCTCGGAGGGAGCAAATCTCATCCCAATTCATCCTTCTAACAAGACAACGGCATAAGCGGCGATCCCCTCGGCTCGACCCGCGAACCCCATCCCTTCGGTCGTAGTGGCTTTAACGTTGACCCGGTCAGCATGCATCCGTAGATCCGCACCGAGGCGAAGCCTCATGGTCGCGATATAAGGCGCCAATTTCGGGCGCTGAGCGACAATCGTGGAATCCAGGTTCACCGGAACCAGATTCAGCGCTGCAAGCTGGTCGCGTATCCCGCGGAGCAGAACGCGGCTATCGACATCCCGATAGCGGGCATCACTGTCAGGAAAATGCCCTCCTATATCTCCCAGTCCGGCAGCACCCAACAATGCATCGCAGATGGCGTGTATCAATACGTCGCCATCCGAGTGCGCCAACAAACCTTGGTCATGAGGTATCTCCACCCCCCCGAGAACCAACCGCCTTCCCGGGATGAAACGGTGCGCATCGTAGCCTTGTCCGATTCTCATACGGGTTGTTTCTCTTAAGCCGATACCGGTGTTACCCCAAGTTGCGTATCTCGACCCGGCGATGGCTCCGCACGGCCTAGCGGGTAGGTGGTGCCCTCAATCGATGGCCTTCAGGTCCGTTGCTGATGCAAATAAAATGCAGCCAATGCCAAATCATCAGGCCGGGTAATCTTGATATTATCAGTCTGCCCCTCCACCAACTTTGGGGCGTACCCGGCAAGTTCCATGGCGCTCGCCTCGTCGGTCACCAAATCGCCGCGATCCATTGCCCCTTCCAAAGCGGACTTGAGGGGGCCCAACCTGAACATCTGGGGCGTGAATGCCCGCCACAGCCGCTCCCTCGGAACGGTTGCGATCACGGTTCCCGCCAGATCGGCCTGTTTTACCGTATCCAGTACCGGAACCCCTAGGATCCCACCGACGGGATGATCTTTCAGCAGCGCAATCAACTTATCGATATCCGAGCGACGCAGACAGGGACGCACGGCATCATGTACCAAAACCCAGTCCGAGGGAGCGGCTATCTGTTCCAAGTAACCTAACGCATTGAGTACCGAATGCGCACGCTCGGCTCCACCGGTAACCGGAAAAACCCGAGAAGCAACCGCGCCCCGACAGGTGGGCCACCACCCGTCCGCCTCTGCCAGGGCGACGCATATACCCTGGACCAGAGGGCAATCCAACAGTCGTTCCAACGAGTGGTCCAGTATCGACCTGTCACCCAGGAGCAGATACTGTTTGGGGACAGCACCGCCCATGCGCCGGCCAATGCCCGCAGCCGGGATCACTCCCCAGAAACGGGCATCCGTGCTCACTCGCTACGGTCCATAGAAGGTTCCACCACTTGGTAGAAAACCTCATCCTCCCGAATCATGCCAAGTTCGCTGCGTGCCCGTTCCTCGATGGCGTCCAATCCCTCCTTGAGATCCGCGACTTCGGCTTGAAGGGCATCGTTGCGCTGCCGAAGTCTAACCAGCACCTGCTTCTGCTGTTCAATCTCCCGCTTCAGCGAGTAGACCTCAGCCATACTCCCCTCCCCCACCCAAAGGCGGTACTGGAGGGTCAACAACATTACAACCAGGATACCTATCAGGATCCGCATCTCGCCTCATGCAATCCGGCTGGCTCGATAATCAGAGGAAGGAAAAGGCTCCTCTCCCGGCGTAAACGGCCTGATCACCCAGCTGATCCTCGATCCGCATCAGCTGATTGTATTTCGCCACCCGGTCTGAACGACACAGTGAACCGGTCTTGATCTGACCCGTATCCGCCGCGACCACCAGATCGGCAATTGTGGTGTCCTCACTCTCACCGGAACGATGGGAGACCACCGCGGTATAACCGGCGTCGTGCGCCATCTTGATTGCCTCCAGGGTCTCCGTCAGGGTTCCGATCTGATTGAACTTAATAAGGATAGAATTGGCTATTCCCTGCTCGATACCCCGCGACAGTATGCCCGTGTTGGTTACGAACAGATCGTCTCCCACCAACTGGATTTTTCTTCCCAGGCGATCGGTAAGCAACTTCCAGCCATCCCAGTCGCTTTCATCCATACCGTCTTCGATAGAGATGATCGGGTATTGATCCACCAGATTCGCTAGATAATCGGCAAACTTCTCAGCGGTGAAGGTCCGCTTCTCCGATGCCAAATCGTAAACCCCATCGTGGTAGAACTCAGAGCTGGCGACATCCAGGCCGAGATAGATATCCTTCCCGGCGGTGAATCCCGCATCCGCGATCGCCGCTAGAATCACCTCTACCGCCGCTTCGTTAGACTCCAAATCGGGTGCAAACCCCCCTTCGTCCCCAACGGCGGTATTCATTCCCCGGCCCTTCAAGACCGATTTGAGCGCGTGAAATACCTCCGCACCGTAGCGCACAGCCTCGCGCACGGAGCCGGCGCCCACCGGAAGGATCATAAACTCCTGGATATCGACGCTGTTGTTGGCGTGCGCGCCACCATTGATGATATTCATCATCGGAACCGGCATGCGATAAGGCCCGGCGGACAGGTACCGGTAAAGGGGCATGGCCTTTTCCTGAGCGGCAGCATGCGCGGCCGCCAACGAAACCGCGAGGATCGCATTGGCGCCCAGGCGGCCCTTGTTTTCCGTTCCATCCAGTTCGATCATCTTCTTGTCGAGCGCCAACTGTTCGCTGGCCTCGATACCGACTACCGCCTCCCGCAGTTCCCCAGTTATGTGGGCTACTGCGGTTAGAACCCCCTTGCCGAGATACCGCTCCTTATCACCGTCCCGTAATTCCAGGGCCTCTCGAGAACCCGTGGAGGCGCCGGAAGGCGCGATGGCCCGACCAATCGCTCCGTCAGCGGTCAATACATCTGCCTCTACTGTGGGGTTTCCCCGGGAATCGAGCACTTCACGGGCACGCACATCGATGATCTTGGACATTGTCACTCCCTTGTCTAGTTGAATTTCACCATAATTCTACAGGAATTCCGGGAAGGGGACGCGCTTCACCACGCGATCCAACTCCGCCAGCATTTCTAACAACTCCTCTATCCGCCCAAGCGGCCAGGAATTTGGGCCGTCGCTCAGCGCCACCTCCGGTTGGGGGTGGGTTTCCATAAACAGCCCGGATACTCCGGCAGCCACTGCAGCCCTGGCCAGCACCGGAACGAACTCCCGTTGCCCACCGGAAACGTTACCCTGCCCTCCCGGCAATTGCACGGAATGGGTGGCGTCATACACCACCGGCGCCCCAGTCTTCCTCAGTACCGCCAGCGAACGCATGTCCGACACCAAGTTATTGTACCCAAACGTTACGCCGCGTTCACAGACCATGATCCGCTCATTGCCGGTCGCGCGCGCCTTCGCCACGACGTGCTGCATGTCCCAAGGGGCCAGAAACTGACCCTTCTTGATATTCACCGGCAGCCCCTGCTCAGCTACCGAGCGAATGAAGTTGGTTTGCCGACAAAGGAAGGCCGGGGTTTGCAGCACGTCCACGACCGCGGCCACCTCAGCGAGTGGAGTATCCTCGTGAACATCGGTCAGGACCGGGACCTCGATCTGCCGCTTAACCTCATCGAGGATCCGCAGTCCCGTTGCCAGGCCCGGCCCCCGGTAGCTGTCTCCCGATGACCGGTTGGCCTTGTCGAATGACGACTTGAAGATAAACGGGATATTCAGGCGGCTGGTGATCTCTTTCAACCGCCCTGCGGTTTCCAGCACCAAGTGCTCGCTTTCCACCACACATGGACCGGCAATTAGGAATAACGGCCACTCGGGCCCGGCCTCGAAACCGCAGAGCTTCATGTGTTCTGGGAGATGCGGTTTTGCAGTCGTTGGTATTCCCTGGCAGCCCGGATAAAGCCGCTGAACAGGGCATGGCCATCACGGGGGGTGGATGTAAACTCCGGATGAAACTGACAGGCAACAAACCACGGATGATCCGGCACCTCTACCATTTCCACGAGCTTGCCGTCCTGTGAGCGGCCCGCGATTCGCAGGCCCGCATTCTCGAGGACCTCCAAGTATTGATTGTTGAACTCATAGCGATGGCGGTGGCGTTCGGTAATTCTATTTGTTCCATAAAGCCGGCTGGAGAGACTCCCCTCCGTTAACAGACACTCCTGAGCCCCCAGACGCATGGTTCCCCCCAGATCCGACGCTTCGTCGCGGGTTTCCAACTCGCCATCCGCATTCAGCCATTCGGTAATTAATGCGATCACCGGATGCGGTGTCTCACGATTGAATTCCGTACTCTGCGCACCGGTGAGCCCGGCTTTGTGCCGGGCATACTCAATCACTGCCACCTGCATTCCCAGGCAGATGCCCAGATAGGGAATACCCCGCTCCCGGGCATATTGAACCGTGGAAATCTTGCCCTCCACACCGCGTTCCCCGAATCCCCCGGGAACCAGGATCGCGTCGACCATTCCCAGCGCGCCAGTCCCCTCCCGTTCGATCTGCTCCGAATCCAGGTAGTGGATCTTGACCCGGGTGCGGGTATGGACCCCAGCATGAATCAGGGCTTCCGACAGTGACTTGTAGGCCTCTGTCAAGTGCATGTATTTACCGACCATGCCGATGGTGACGATACCATCGGTATTCTCCAAGCCATCCACCACCGCTCGCCACTCCGACAAATCCGCCGCCGGGACGTTTAGTCCCAGTTGCTTTACTACAATCTCGTCGAGTGACTGGGCATGCAGCATCAGGGGAATGCGGTAGATCGTATCCGCATCCACCGCGGATATCACCGCCTTTTCCTGGACGTTGGTAAACAAGGCGATTTTGCGGCGTTCGTCATCGGGAAGGGAGGTCTCCGCGCGGCATAACAGCACATCAGGTTGAATACCGATGGAGCGTAATTCCTTCACCGAGTGCTGTGTCGGTTTGGTTTTGATCTCCCTGGAAACCGCAATGTAGGGGACCAAGGTAAGATGCATGAACAGGGCATTCTCACGGCCCAGTTCCACCCCCATTTGGCGGATAGCTTCCAAAAACGGCAGAGACTCGATATCGCCCACGGTTCCGCCGATTTCAATCAACGCGACGTCAGCGTTCCCAGCGCCCAGACGCACGCAATCTTTGATCTCGTTCGTGATATGAGGAATGACCTGTACCGTACCCCCCAGATAGTCCCCCCTCCGCTCCTTGCGGATCACATTCTCATAGATCTGGCCGGTCGTGAAGTTATTGCTCCTTCCCATAGTGGTGCGCACGAAGCGCTCGTAGTGCCCCAGGTCCAGATC
>JAGRGP010000012.1:0-533 GCA_020445415.1 Gammaproteobacteria bacterium
GAGGCGGGCATGGTATTAGGTGTCCTTGCGTCCAATATCCATATCGAGACCTTAATCAGCAAGTACGGGCTGAAAAGGCGCTCCGAGATGCGCACCTTCAGCGAATCGTTGTCGCCCTTGAAGGCAGGAATCGCCGAGGTGGTGGTGCCTCCGGGCTCAAAACTGATTGGTAGCAGCGCCCGTGAAATATGGCTGCGCAAGACCTATGGTCTGAGCTTAATCGCCTTGCACCGTAATGGCGAGACCCTTCGCAGCGGTGATCACATCAGGAGCCTGCCGTTCCAGGCCGGTGATACCTTAGTCGTATATACGACCTGGGAAAATCTCGCCCGTTTGGAAAAGGATCGCAATTTCGTGGTGGTCACCACGGAATATCCCCGAGAAGAGCAGCTACGCCCAAACAAGATTGTCCCCGCCGGAATCTTTTTCGGCATTGCCCTATTCATGGTACTGTTTACCGATATCCGCCTATCCGTTGCGCTATTGACAGGCGCGATGGGGATGGTGCTTTCAGGTGTGCTGAAAATCGAAGA
>JAGRGP010000012.1:625-11135 GCA_020445415.1 Gammaproteobacteria bacterium
GAGCAGGTGCTTTCCGTGGTCGGTCACGCGCCACCCTGGGTAATTCAAACTTCGGTAGCCGTGCTGGCAACCTTTTTTACGTTGGTCATGTCCAATGTCGGTGCTACCGTTTTGCTGGTACCACTCGCGGTAAATATCGCCTTGGGTGTAGGAGCGGATCCCTCGGTATTCGCACTCACGGTTGCCATTGCCACCTCTAACTCGTTTCTCATCCCCACCCATCAGGTTAATGCGCTGATTATGGGTCCAGCGGGATACCGGGTAGCGGATTTTATGCGGGTAGGCGGCATCATGACGATACTGTTTCTGGTTGTTATGATGCTGATGATCAACCTAGTTTTCTAAAACTTGATTCTTCACACAGCACAGTAAAACCAAGGCGCAGTAACTCGGTAGCCCCTGCGTGCGGCCCGTCAAGCGCCGCCTAAAACCCGATTGCACACGCAGAGTCGATCTCGGAACAGCTCCCGGTCGATATAAAAGCGGGAAACGCAGTCTTTGGATAACGGTGATAGTTTCGAGTCAGCTGAAAAAGCTCGCCTACTGTCATCCTCGGCCAACTCAATGGGCACAACATAACCTATTGTTTTAAATGGTGCCCGAGGCCGGAATCGAACCGGCATGATCTCACGATCGAGGGATTTTAAGTCCCTTGCGTCTACCTATTTCGCCACCCGGGCGGTGTGTAACCAGTGTATTCTAAATGCCTGAACGGCAAACGGGAACAGTACGCGAAAATCTCTTCATCCGAGACCGGTTGGTTGCCGAAAAATTGCTAGGACTACCGACTCAAATCGCGAACGACTTCGCGAATTCTCGCCGGAACCGGTCCAAATCACCCATCGCCAGGTGATTGATTCCGGCTGCCGCCTTGCGTCCGCCTCCGGTGGCGAATCCCCGGCATAGCTCATCGGCGCCATCAGGCCGGTCCAGGGGAGCGCGTACACTCACCAGGTAGGCGCCACCGGCCAATTGGGTCAAAATTGCGTGGGCACGACCCGTTGCCCCCTGGGCCAACTGATTGGCAAATACACCGCTCACCCGGCGTGCCCAAGCCTCCGCCGGCAGGATATACATGGCATGGGTGTCGGTTTCTAAATCAGGCACCAGGTCATTCGCCTTGCTCATGTCTCCCTGATAGCCCTCTCTCAACAGCCGCACCGTGTCATCAGCGGCAATAAACTCTAAGGGATCCTGAAAGGGGCTAATACGACGAAACAGTTCATCGGGTGGCAAATGCAAGTCCTCCACCTGCGAACCATAGGCATTGTAATTGATTAGAATTCCCAACTCTCGCAGTGCCCCCAACGCGCCTGGGTGCAATTCCAAGGTAGCAGCTATCGCCTCCGCCGTATGGTCGAAGTTATCGCCAAAGGTACCAACCACCGCCCATCCCCGGTAACGCCCGCCAAGCGCGCTATCCACGAGGTAACAGGTCCCCCGATCCGGGGTAGTGTCGATGGTGGCAGCAAGATTGGCGTGGGCCGGAATCACGCCCGAATAGTGGTGATCGAAATACCGAACGTGGACACCGTCATCCAGTAGGCGCAGCAGATCGGCTCGATTTTTATCCAACGAGATATCTAAGGCGGTAACCCGATCCTCCTTGCCCCCGTGGATCCGCCGCAACAATCCGATATCCCGTTTGACGCCGGTTATCAGGTTTGCCTCCCGCGGGTCCGCAAGCCTAAGCTGCTGAAGCGCGCAGATCCCATCCGCGTCACCATTAAACGCATCGTAATCCATCACAAAATCTCTTTTATCATCCCGGGTTATCCAACCTGGCTGGCACTAACTGGGTGCCCTACGCTGCAAATACCACGGCTGACCAGGTAATCGATTACCTCGTCCGCTAGCTGATCCGGTGACTTTGCAGCCGCAGACAAGATGAGCTCGGGAGCCACGGGTGCCTCATAGGGATCGTCGATACCGGTAAACCCCTTGATGAGCCCCGCCCGGGCTTTACGGTAAAGACCTTTGGGATCTCTGGTTTCGCACACCTCTATCGGGGTATCGAGGAATACCTCGATAAACTCACCCTTGTTCATGTTGTTACGCACCCGGTCTCGATCGGCCCGATAGGGACTGATAAATGCTGTCAAGGCAATGACGCCAGCTTCACAAAACAACTGGGCCACCGCGCCAATGCGCCGAATATTCTCTTCTCTATCAATGGCCGAGAAACCCAAGCCGAATCGATTGGCGAACGCTTCCCCATGGGCCTCCAGCAACATTCCCGGACCTGCGTTCAATGTGTGGCGTACATTGTCACCATCCAAAACCGCGCTATGGATACCATACTCGTAGAGCTTGTGATCCAAGGCATTCGCGACGGTACTTTTTCCGGAGCCGCTCAAACCGGTAAACCAAAGCACACATCCCCGGTGGCCATTAAGCGCCTCCCGCTTTTCACGTGATACCTGGTGCTCATGCCACTTAACGTTGGTGTCGTTGACCATTAATACGTCCTATCTTCCAGTCAGAAATAAACAAGCGACAGCAGTGCTGCCAAAACGGGATATTATCCCTTAGTCGGCCAGCACTTGCCAAAACTTAGAATTCTTACAGCCAATCTGTTAGTTTTATGCCGATGCCGATGCTGTTCACATTGGCGTCGTAATCGATGAGGCTTTCCCCATAACCGTTGAACCACTGGACGTAACCCCGGATCTTACGGCTCAACGGAAAACTCCAGTCCAGCTGCAATGCGCCCCGATTGCTATCGGATTTCAGATTGTTGCGCGCGGTAAGGGAAAAGATATGATCGGCCCGCTTGTAGACCGAGAGCAGCTCAAAGTTGCCAAGGTAGTGTTCGATGTCTGGGTTATCATCGTCGTCCCGATCCTCCTGCAATCGATACCAAGGCTTAATCGCAATAGCAAGGTTATCGCCACTGGAGAAGAGATTCGCGCGGTCGAAGACGAATTGGGCAAACAGGCGATTCCAACTCCGGGACAGGCTGCCTGCTTGGCCATTCGACTGATGGCTAATTCCCACGCTGGCCACCGACATATTGAATCCACCCAGCTGCCAATCCGGACGATAGGAGAGAAACAGCTCGGGCTCATGGTCGGTTTCCCGAAACGGCGCGGATCGACCGTTGTAGAGCTGCCAGAAGGATCGATTGGTATACGCGGCGAACAAGCTCCCCCCGGTACCCATCACATCCCTGATCAACGGCACTTTCAGACTGAGCTGAAATTTCACCTCCGTATCTTTGAGCGACGCGGCGTAATTGGGGAACTCATGAAAAGGTTCCCGGTTGACCCCCGCGCTGTTATGGGCGGCAATGAGGATATAGTTGGGTCTGTGGGGAGTGATGACAAACTGGCTATCCTCGGTAACCTTTTCTTGCTCCAGACGGCGTTCGAGTGCAGTTTCACTGCCTTCCCCCTGTCCCAGCTGCCGGCGGCAAGCCTCTCGCAGGGTCCCAACAGTAACCTCATCTCCCGCCGTGGGCAGCATCTTAGCAACACAAGAATTGATCCCATCCGCGTCCTCTGCCGTCACATATTCGGCTGCCGACAGGTCGGCACAAGCCGTGGCAATCAAAAAAGCGCTCCACAGATACGGCCATCTTTCCTTCCCGTACAGAATTTTCAATATCTCATATATTTTCATTGTGTTGTATAAACCGTTTACGTTCTTGCCACGGGCAGTGCTGCATTACACCGGCACCCACCGAAATACGTTGGGTGCGCCGCCAAAGCGCCATCTATTCGCCAGAATAGTAGTTTATTTCCTGATCATTCTCATCTAAACTAGGCAGGGCAGAAGGGATTTCTGCCATCGCCTTTGGAAATCATCCAATCAACAAGGAGTGTTGACATGTATCAATATCACAGATTTACCCATCCCTGTAGCCGAGCAGTTCCGGTATTCTTTGCATTACTGTTTCTAAGCTGGTCCACCATCTGTCTCTCCTCGCCGGCAACAACCGTATTTATTAACGAGCTTCATTATGACAATTCGGGGCCCGATACCAACGAGGGGATTGAAATCGCCGGTCCAGAGGGCCAGGACCTGACCGGCTGGAGGCTGCTTTTCTATAACGGGAGCGGAGGAACCTTATACCGTACCGAGGAGTTAAGCGGCGTCATTCCCGACCAGGGAAGCGGCTTTGGCACGCTGGCGTTCGCGGCCTCGGGGCTGCAAAACGGGCCAGACGGATTCGCGTTGGCGGACCCCAACGACCATCTGATTCAGTTCATCAGCTATGAAGACAGCTTCATGGCTACCGAGGGGCTGGCCAGTGGAGTGCTCAGTGACCTGATGGAGGTCTTCGAAGATGGGCGTGGATCCGATTCAGATTCTTTGCAGCTTGCCGGATCGGGCAGTGTCTATGAAGATTTCTTCTGGACGGGTCCGCGGGCCAATACCTTTGCTTCACTCAATGAGGACCAGTCCTTTATACGCACCCAAACCCCTGTGCCCGCCCCGGGTACCCTGTTCCTGTTGTTTTCCGGTATCGTCGGATTCACCCTATTGAGGGCAACCCGCAACGAGGGGAATACCCGGCTTGTGGCGCGGTAACTTCGGTAGCGTAACCTCCCGGCAGATAGCTGACATCTGCCGGGAGAATCCGTGCTGATCACTCCAGGACCATGCTCTGTTGCTGCCAGCGCCAGGTATCCGTGCACATCCGTTCCAGTCCGTACTTCGCCTTCCACTTCATAACCGCTTCCGCATACGCGGTATCCGCGAAGCACTCGGCGATATCTCCCGGCCTTCGCCCCACTAACTGGTAAGGCACGCGATTACCCGACGCCTTCTCAAAGGCATCCACCATTTCCAGAACCGAGTATCCCTGGCCGGTACCGAGATTGACAGTCAGAACTCCTCCCCGGGGCTGAGCCTCCAGATAGTTCATTGCCGACAAGTGGCCCTTGGCGAGATCGATGACATGAATATAGTCTCTTACACCCGTGCCATCCCGGGTGGAATAGTCACTGCCGAACACATTCAGGTAGGGCAATTTCCCGGCGGCCACCTGTGCGATATAGGGCATTAGATTGTTGGGAATTCCTTTGGGATTCTCCCCGATCAGACCGCTTTCATGCGCGCCCACCGGATTGAAATAACGCAACAGCGCCAGCTTCCAGGTGGAATCGGATCTGAATAGATCCTGGAGAATCTCTTCGATAATCAGTTTTGATCTGCCATAGGGATTGGTCGCCGAGGTTGGGAACTGCTCCTTGATGGGCACCGCGTGTGGGTCACCGTAGACTGTGGCGGATGAACTGAAAACCAGGGTGCGGACACCGTGACGGTTCATGGCATGAAACAGGGTCACACTGCCCGAAACATTGTTGTCGTAGTAATCGAGAGGAATCTGAGTGGACTCTCCTACGGCCTTGAGACCGGCGAAGTGAATCACCGTGGTGATCGGGTGACTTTCAAATATCCGGTCGAGAACAGGCGCGTTGCGGATATCCGCTTGATAAAAGACAACCGGTACCCCGGTGATCTGTTCAACCCGTTCTAGACAGTCCGCCGAACTATTACAGAGATTGTCGATGACCACCACTTCATAGCCGGCTTCCAGTAACTCCACGCAGGTATGACTGCCGATATAACCGGCGCCACCCGTGACCAAAACGCTTTTTTTTGTCCTCATAACCACTTAACTCCGGTAAGGTCCTGTAGTCTCAATGGACGAATATCGGACATCTAGGAATCACCACCCATTCCAAATCCACGCGCACCCATCCAACCCGTCCCCTGCGGTTTCATGGGCTACCCGGGAACAAACAGAAGTCGGGCGACCGCATCCCATTAGCTTTCGTCAATGTACCCCTCCTTGAAGAGATACAGGATCACTTGCTGGGCGGCCTGAGCCGGCGTCAGGTCACCGGTGTCGATTCGCAGCTCCGGGTTCTCGGGAATATTGTAAGGATCACTGATGCCGGTAAATTCAGGGATGATGCCTTTCCGTGCCTTGGCATATAGCCCTTTGCGATCACGCGCTTCGCACACCTCCAGCGAGGTGGACACATGTATCTCGATAAAGGCGCCATGCGCTTCGATCAGTTCCCGGACGGCACGCCGGGTTTCCCGGTAAGGTGCGATTGGCGCACAGATCGCCACCCCGCCATTCTTGGTAATCTCGCTGGCAACGAAACCAATACGCCGAATATTGATATCCCGGTGCGCCTTGGAAAAACCGAGCTCACTGGAGAGATTGGTGCGCACCACATCCCCGTCCAACAATGACACCGGCCGCCCACCCGCTTCGATTAGCTTAGCGTAGAGTATCCCGGCGATAGTGGATTTTCCGGACCCTGAAAGACCGGTAAAAAATAAGGTGAATCCCAATCGGCAACGCGGTGGATAGACTTTGCGCAGTTCCTCGATAACGCTGGGATAACTGAACCATTCCGGCACATCAACATCATGCGTCAACGCCCGCTTCAAGTCGGTATTGGTGTACTCAACCCCTTCCAATTGATCCCGCGCAATGGTTGTGCTCGGTAGAAACCGCTGTTTTTGCGGGGCATACTGCCAGCTGTCAACCGGCACTACTTCGATCCCCATTTCCGGGGCAAGGGCAATCGCCAGCTCCTGCGCTTCGAACAAGCCGTAGAAATGCTTGCCATCACCAATGCTCTGGGCACCCGATCCCGGCGGCGAGGCATGGTTTGGGCCAATCAGGAAATGGCTGCAACCGTAGTTGCGATTCACCAGGGCATGCCAAATGGCCTCCCGAGGACCGGCCATTCGCATTGCCAAAGGAAGCAACGATAAGGCCGCGAGATTATGAGGGAAATGGCGGTGTATCGCCTTGTAACAGTGGACCCGGGCATAGTAATGGAGATCGCCGGGCTTGGTGACCCCCACGGCGGGATGCAACAGAATGTGCGATTCACATTCCTTAGCCATCTGCAAGATCATCTCCCGCTGCATCCGATGGATCGGATTACTGGTATGAAAAGCCAGCACCCGACGCCAACCCATCTTGCTGAACAGCCCATGCAGTTCCGCCGGGGTATCCCATAAGGTCTCAAAATCGTAATGCTGAGGCAGTTGGATCCCTTCCAACGTACCGGATATGTAATATTGGTTTACATGACGGAGGAGATATTCCACCCCCGGATGTGACTCTGATTCGGTACCATAAACCGCTTCGGCTTCCCGTTTCTTATCCGCCCGCCACACCTGCTCCACGGTTAACACCGCCGGCATAAAGCCTTCGGCGTCACGCAGCGCAACCTGTTCACCGGGTTGCAACTTGTCCGCAAACTCAACGGGGACATCAAGAACGATGGGAATTGGCCAGATGGAACCATCGGGCAGGCGCATATCGTCCAGGACCGATTCGTACTCCACCTGCCCCAGAAAACCTTGGAGTGGCGACAGACCGCCGTTTAGCAGTAACTCCAGATCACACAATTGGCGCCTTGACAGGGTAATGGACTGGAATGCCAGCGACGCCTGTTTTAGTTCCGCCGCCCGGCCCTCGTCAACAAGTAGGTGCCCTACCCTGGGGGCAGTGAATGTCTCGTCCATTTATGTCCTTAGTTCGCTTGTTCGTATGTACACAAATAATTCCACGTGTTTCAGAATACAGAAGCCTTGCACCCCGGCCATGGTCCAGCTGCTTACGAGTTTGTCGGCAATGAGGCGGAACAGTTGATACATGGCTCGTCGGAAACCGTCACCACCCATCGGCCTCCCCCACGAGGGTCTCGCCCGCTCCATCTCCACACCCTACCCCGTCCGAACTCACCAGGAAGGCGCCGGGATGTAAGCAATTCAATAGCTCGTGAATACCGCGCCGAGTTGGAGCGCTAGGGTTGGCCGAGTAATACATAGACCGCTGGATCTCCTTCTCCAGACAGCCCCAACGCCAAGAAAAATGGCCCCAGCAGGCTGTCCGCGGCAAAGAACAAACTGCCCCCGTAACGCACCTTTTCTTCATTTAGCAGCCCGTCGCCCACTGTCCCCCAGACCTTGCCCGACTCGAGCGATCCGCCGAGATAGAGTCCTCGGCCAATGAGGGAAGGTAAAGTGCTAATGCGTCGGTAATATACGAGGTTACCGTAAGCCAAGCGACTTCCTCGGAACTGTTCGTTAGCGTAACCGGATAGCTTTAGAAAACCGCCCATCGGAAACTGATCATAGTATGGTGTATCAGTATTGGTGGTTCCCCCCCGCAGCGTCGCAAGAACACTGTGGGAACGGATGCTAAAAACCCCACGCCACTCCCCGGACAATCGGGTATATTCCTGGTCGGCCCCAAACGATTCGAGAGGCATGGCGGCAGATAGATTGAGATAATTTCCGGCGGTGGGAACATAGGGACTATTCAGGGTATCGTATACCAGATTGGCGCGAACCCCCGAATCTGACACGTTTCCGTCGTCAAATAAAAAGGGATCGCCCGTATCCAGCTTGAAATCGGTTCTGCCCAAATAGGCTCCCACACGTAGCTCCATGCCCGGCTGCACTGAGGTACCAAGATCCACACCAATGCGCTCCCTGCGGACGTCGAACCTCGCGATTCGGTCATCCTCCAGAAACAGACTGAGCGGTGAGCCCTTGACATCCAAATAGGGCGCGATGAAAGCCGCCCGGTCTAATCGAAGTGGCTGATAGAACTCCGTGAAGAACCGGGGTTCATTACCAATGCTTATTTCCGACAGCCATTCCGCCCCAAGTTCGTTTACCCATGTTCTTTGGTAGGTGGCCCGCGCACCCATGCGCACATCACCCTGATAGTCGGTCAGAATCCCTAGACCTACCCGCACATATCCCGGCCCCCAGGATTTCTCGATCGCATCGACGATCAACAGATTGCCATCATCTCCCGAAGTGAGCCGGTAGTTAAGTCGCTCAAAGTCACCACGTCCGTAGATCCTGCCAAGATCTTGTTCCAACATGGCGCGATCGAACGGCTGGCTGCTCAACTTTCCCTTCAGAGGACTGAATAGATCCTGGTTGACATTTTTCAAACCAACCACCTGAACGTTATCGACGATCACGGAATCCGCTTTCGCTCCGCCGAATCGCTGATCGCGCCACTTTTTATAATCAACTTCACTTAGGCTAAAGCGGGCCAACCTAGGCGCTGCCTCCCGTGTCGCCTGCTCACCAATGCCAATTGCTTCAGCGGCGCGATCGAAGTCTCCCGAGGTAATATTGCCCAGCTCCGGAATGATGAGCACATCCCGTCTCTGATCAATTTCCGCCAACGAACGCTCGACATTCTGCTCGGTTAGGATAACGATCATCTGGCCCGCGACACCGAACAACGAACTCAATTGTGCTTTATCCAGATAGGTTGACCCTAGGTTGATGGCTATGATCACATCAGCGCCCAACGACCGAGCAACATCGACCCCGAGATTGCGCACCAGCCCCCCGTCTACATAAAGGGTGTGATCGATCTCCACCGGGGCGAACAAACCGGGTACCGACATGCTGGCACGCATCGCAGCAGCAAGTGAGCCACGATCGAAAACCCGCATTTTTCCATTCTCTAGATTTGTAGCAATTGCCCTAAACCGAATCGGAAGGTCATCGAACCTCTGTTTTCCCTCGGCGTTTTGGGCTAAATCCGCCAGAAACAACTCCACCTTCTGTCCACTCACCGCTCCCCGGGCGATTTGTAGTTCCCCATCCCTCAACCCCATGGTAAATTCCCAGGTCGGACGTAGCGACTCGTCCTTCCGCCGGGGCGGCCACTGTTCCCTGGGTGGATCGTCCAAGAACAGTTCGTTCCAGTTAACCGAGGTGACCCGTTGCTCCATTTCCTCCACCGATAAACCGCTGGCGTAAACTCCGCCCACTAGCGCTCCCATGCTCGTCCCAACGATCACATCAAAGGGAATACGCAGCTCTTCCAATACCTTCAATACCCCGATATGGGCAGCGCCCCTCGCCCCGCCTCCACTCAACACCAACCCGATCCGTGGCGGAGACGGATCTGCCGTGGCAACCGATTGCAAGAGGGTCAGCAGTACAAGTAGCAAGCTCGCGGGGTATTTCATTCCATTTGTCCAAGTTGGGTAGTCGGGGATACAGGCAAATACGTACGCTCGGCGCCCACTGGCTATCATACTCATTTGGGATGTGGCATGGCAGCCGCCACGCACCCGCATCCGATCGATAGCCAATCGATCCAGGTCAATGTTAGGCAGAAGGGGTTGGATGAGTGGGCATCCGATACGCCATTCGTGGCTTTTCCGCCCCCCCGCAGCCATGATGGGCCGACAGCCGTTTTCCAGCGGCCGCGCTCACAAAGACCGGAATAGATCTTTCAGCCGGGCCCAAACCCCGGCAACAAACAGGATCCAATTGGCAGGATATCCACCGGAAGGGGGATCCAAACTCATCGGTTTTACATCAAAATCAGGCGGATCCAGAGGTGCTCGCCGGTCGCCTTGGCTCGCCTACAATGGGCGGGAACCCGCCCATGGGGGGCGGTATTTAATGGCGTCCCGTAGGGGAGTCGAACCCCTGTACTCGCCGTGAAAGGGCGATATCCTAGGCCTCTAGATGAACGGGACGT
>JAGRGP010000110.1 GCA_020445415.1 Gammaproteobacteria bacterium
GCTCCATCGTAGAGGGGACCAAGCCCGGAATCGACCAGATGGGCCTGTGTGCCGCTGGACATAGTGAGCAGAGCGCTGCCCCACGCTGACCGGATGGCCACGCGTTTTGTCACAGTGCGTCCCAAAGAAAATAGACGCCCGCAGTCATGATCAAGCCACCGGTAGCACGCAGGATAGTGCCGCCTTCCTCCCAACGCTGGAGGGAGCCGATGGCGATCCCGATGCCATGCAGCAAACCCGTACCCATAACGAAGCCGAGGCTGTAGAGTAAAGCATCCTGGCCAGGTTCGAGCTCCTTCCCGTGCGCATGGCCGTGAAACACAGCGAAGAAGGTCACGATAGTCACTGCTGCTGGCAACGGCAATCGAATCTGGCCAACCACCAATGCCCCGAGGATGACGGCCGAAACAGCAATTCCGATTTCGACAGCAGGCAGTTGAACGCCCACCAGTCCTAGCATGCCGCCTACAGCCATCAACATGGGGAAGGCTACCGGCAGTATCCATAGCGCCGGTAGACCGAGTTGGGCGCCCCACAGGCCTACGGCAATCATGGCGAGCACGTGGTCGAGGCCCGAAGCCGGATGGGCGAGCCCGCTCAGAATGTCGCCAGCCTGCGCCGAATTGGCATGAGCCCAGGTTGACAGGGGCCAGAAGGCAAGCGATGTGACCAAAAAGCCGAGGGACCATGTCGGGTTCATGGGTTTCTCTAAAACATTATCAGGGTACGCTGGATGGTCCAGTAAGTGCCCAGGGATCCGATGATGTAAGCGGGGGCGAGATCAGCCCAGTGCGGCCAACGGAATTGCAGGGTTTGCAACGACCAGTACGAGAGTAGAGCCAGGGCCACAAAGAAGAGATGCCCCAACTCGACGCCGACGTTAAACATTGCTAAGGCTAGCGGTACTTCGGGCTGCGGCATGCCAATAGTGGACAGCCCGCTGGCAAAGCCAAATCCATGCAGTAGACCGAAACACAATGCGACGAGCCAGGGATGACGAATGGTGAAGCTGGTCGCACCGCGCCGGGCACGCACTATTTCCAGGGCGAGAAAAAGAATTGACAGGGCAATGGCGGCATTTAGTGGTGGGCCTGGGACTTCAGTGTAGCCGAGAGTGGCGAGCGCCAGCGTTACACTGTGAGCGAGAGTAAAGGCGGTGATCGTCTCGACTAAACGGCGTCTTCCGCGCACGATGATCAGCAAGCCTAGCATAAATAATAGATGGTCGATGCCAAGCAGGATGTGGTTGAAACCTAACCTTATGTATTCTCCGGCGGTGGCGAACCAGGGCCGTTCGCCCCGCAGCACGACGCTGGGTGTGGCCGGGTGCACCGCCTGAGATGTCTGGCTGCCGTCAAGCCGTGACAGGCGCACGAAGACATCGGTGATGGTTTGCTCCAACCCGGGGAAACCAATGGTACTGCCATCAAGCGTATCTGGTGGAAACGCAACGACCAGCCGGTGGAGATAGGAATCAGTCAGGTATTGAATCGTTCGGTCGCCAACAGACTGCCAATCCGATGGCAACGCGAGGCGAGCCGGATGCGGCTTGCCATAGTAGATCGGAGCCCGCCAGATGATCTCCCAGCGCTCTGTGGTGAGCTGCCTGATCTCCAGCAAGCCAGGTTGGGATTCGTGTGCGATACCGAGCGCGGACCATGCTCCTGCAAAGAGCAATAGAAGGGCGGCGAGTCGAACACGGGTTACTTTCATAAGTTTGCTGTTGTCGAGTTGTCGAGTGTTTTTTCGACTGGCTCCACCGGAGCGGCTTCTTCCCCTACCAGAGTAGACTTGCCCGGCAACGCACCAGCGTCGCCATCACCTTCGATGATAATTTCATAGCGAACGCGCAAGTGTTGGTATGCCGCTTCCTTGGACTCGCGACGACGTTGGTCCTGCCATTCGGCCAGGACAGCCTCACGGATATCCTCAAGTGCCGGTTGCCGGGCGGATTGGCGCTTTGTAAGGTGAACAAGGTGTATTCCAAAGGGGGATAGCAAAGGTCCTTGCCATGTTCCCGTTTCTATATCCATTAGGGTAAGGGTAAATTTTTCTCCGAACAGTCGGGTTGTCTCGTCCCAGGAGGCTTCCTCGACTTGCGTAGCAAGCATACCGGCATCGCCCAGTCCCTCGGGGGGGATGCCGTCACGGAGTTGCTCAAGCAAGTGCTGGGCCTCTGCAGCCGGGTTGGCGTGCTTCTCTGGATTGACATATACCTGGCGGAACGATAGTCGTGCGGGTTCGCTGAATCGTCCGACATTTTGCTCGGCAAAACGGGCCAGTTCATCTTCGGGCGGTTCCATCCGTGCCGACAGGTCATCGAGAATGAACGACAGCTTGAGTGCAAGGCGGTTGCGGATATAGGGATCGTTTTGGTCGAGGCCCATCGCCCGGGCTTCGCGGTAATAAATTTCGTTACGGATATGCCGCTCTATCATTTCGTCAAGTTCGTGCCGCGTGGGCGGGCGCAGCCAGATACGGGAGAAATACGCAGCAAGTTGTTCTACCTGGACGGTCGTGACGACGATCCGCCTGCTGCTCGATGGAGTTGTCTCCTCTTGGTTGAAGTCGAAGACAAAAAACAGCACGGCTCCCAGGAGGAGAAAGTGAAACAATGGCTCACGCAGTAGCCTTCGCATTAAACCACCGTCCTTTTTCTTTATCGGTGTGGGGATACGCTAGGGACGTTTTAGCCTTTTCCTGGCGTATACCAAATTGGCGAAGTGTAGGCGCGCTCCTGATGGGTAGGCTCGATACCCACTGGTAATGCAACGCCATAGAAGGCCGCGTCGTAGGTAGTCCAGCGTGGCGTCGGAATCTCCAGTACGCGCACGTAGTAGAAAGCTCGCTGATTCGGGTCAAATGATGGGTCTTTCCAATAGGCCATCATTACCGCGTCGCCAATGCTATTCGTGTAGCTGGCCGTTTTTACATCCACGGTGTTGCCCACCGGTTTTTCGCAGCGGTGTTTGTCGTTGAGTGCGCGGTCGTCCGAGCACAGCACGTCGTACACCTGCTCATGCAGCTTACCCTCGACGTCGAGCCAACCCTTGACGATCTGTATGCGATCCAGGTTAGCACCGTCCACGTCGCGGAGCGCCCTGATCATCAGGGTGGGGGATTTACCCTCAATGGCGTCACGCAGGTCGCCGCCCATGGGCACGCCACGCTGGTAGCCGGTTTCGGCGAATTCAGGTAGTTGCACCTCGGATACCTCAAAATCCCAGCCAGCGAAGACACGTACAGTCATGCGGGTACCAGTGGTTGCGTAGACCTCCTTGCGTTTGATGGCATCCCAGATCGCCTCACGCGTATTGTCGGTTGCCCAGACCGCTGCCAAGCCGGACGCCAGTGTCCTGAAATGACGGATGGTGACGTCCGGGCCTCCTGGTTGCTGCAGATAACCGGTGATCTTCTCGTCGAACCGCTGGGGGTTGGCCGAGGGTTCTCCCGGCGTAGCCTTGCCAAAATAGTTGTTCTCCTCAACCGTTGCTAGCGAGGTGTGACTGTCGGTGGAGCCCACCAAGCCGAACTTGAAAGGGTTGGCGCCGAGGCGCTCTTCGTATTTCAACCCACGTTTCAATGCCTCGCGGGCGTACTCGCGTGGCAGCATCTCTGGGGTCTTTGGTTCGGGGCCAAAACTGCCCTTATCCCAGGTACCGTAGTCCGCGAATTCATCGTTCGGTGAAAGCGACGGATGGGCTTCTCCGTCACCTTTCATCTGCGTGACCTCATAGACTGGCTCCCAGCGCATACGCAGCTGGGCGTAATCTCGTGACAGTTCCTTGCCAGAGAATGTGCGATCATCGAACATCAGGCCGTTGGAGAGGTTGCCGTTATGCGCGATTGCGAGCGCCCGACCGCCGGTCTTCTTCTCGTAGGCTTGCATCCAGTCCCACAGATCCTCGGGATCGGTCGAGTCATAGTTGGAAAACGGCAGAATCTGGTCGGCCTCCTGCTTGCCGTCGCGGAAAATAACGTTGCGATGCAAGTTGTTGCCGCCTGGGCTCGAAGTCCACTCGAAGCCGAGTAGCGCGGTGAATCTCCCCGGTTCGTTGAACTGCTCGGCGGCGGCCGTGAGGCGTTCCCACATTGTCTGAATCAGTGCATCCTGACCCGCGAGCGGATCCTGGCGTGCGCTCATACGCTCGCCCCAGAGCGTATAGGCTTCCCAGGGTTTGCCATCATACACGAGCTGAGCAATCTGCTTGCCGAACTCGAGCTTGAGCAGTTCCGGATTGCGTTCGACAATCATTGGTGCGAGCCCCAGGTTCTCCGCGTGGTCGGCTGTGACCAGAAAATCCAGCGGGCGTCTTAGTCGGGCGCGCACGCCGGTGCTCGAGACGACGGTCTCACCACGGGCGAAGCGGTATGCTTCCTCCGGCCCGAGCCGGTTGCCGACCATGCCAGCATCTGTGGACAGTGACGTGTGCAAGTGGGTGTCGCCCCACAAAACACGCTGCGGATAGTCGATGTTAAGGTAGGGAGAATATTCTTTTTTGCCGATGTGGTTGTTAGCTGTTGGTTCGTTGCTATTATCCGCGTGCGCATTTTTTGCATGGAGACTGGCCAGCGTAATCAGGGAAGCCGCTACGACGATGATTAGTAGTTGAGTTTTTGGGGCCATAATTGCTCTCCACTTTCTTGGTGACTAACCAAAACGTTGGTAATGCGAATTTCCAGCATCAAGAAAAAATCCCCAGTCACAGTCGGGAACTTTAATTGAGCACTGCGAACAGCGGTCTGTTACGGAGCAAATTGTTCAATCGTCGATTCTAGCTAGGGTAGCTTCCGCACCCGGTGCTAAAATGACCACGTCAATCCGATCTGCCAGCCCTGCTGTCTTACGTCATATATAAAATCATTCTCCTCATAATCGACGTCGAACATTCGGTAACCTATGGCTGTACCAATCGCCTGGTTCCACTGGTATCCGATCGCACCGTTGAACTCGTAGAAATGATCCGAGCCGACGCCGAAGCCGCCGAGAATAACGCCCCCTTCCAGATAGAATTTCGTTCCACCCAAGGGTGTACGCCCCTTGATACCCAGCGCTGGGTCTATCCAGGATTCATCATTCGTCACTTTTTTCCCAGCCAGTAATCCCAAACCACCTCCGAACCTGAGTTTGGAGTCGACATGCCAGTAGCGCGCACCGAGCATCAGATCGATAAGCGCCTGATCGTGCCGGTAGATCTCGTACTGGTAAGCCAAAGAAAAGACGCTGGTTTTCGTGACTGAGCGTAAGGTCAGACCGATCGGCGACGGTATTAGCTCTTCCTCAGATCGGACGTCGCTGTAGAGAAAGTCTGTTACCAAGCCGTGTCGACCGTGTTTTGCGTCGACTAAAAACATCAGACTAGATTCAGTATCATCCAGCGCATCGCTCGCCGGTATATCGATTGGGGCAGCGGGTGCGCCTGGGATCGTGGCAACATCCCCCTTCAGACCTGCAAACCAAAGGTAAGGGGTAAGACGAATCTGCCAGCTGTCGGCTGCCAAAGAGGTTAGAGGCAAGATCTGAAGGATTGCCAAGGGCAACAGCAACAGGCGCGAAGGCATCGAATTCTCTCCTTAATGATATGGTACGAAACAGCTACGTCGCGACAAATTGATAGTAAATTTGAAATGCTTGAGGCCATTTATAGGTGAATGTTAAAAAAGCCATAAACCTACTCACAACCGCCACGGGACTGTTCTCTCAGGTATCACTGAACCAATTTTATGGTATTTTAGCCATCGATTACTTCAATATCAGTCATTACGCGCCATTGTAGGATATTAGATGATGCATTTGGTTGAACACTGACAGGTTCGACATGGATGCAACCGTGGCTGTCTCAATGCAGACCACCTCCCATCAACAATAAGTCTTAAACATTCTGAAACTTGGTCCTAACTTCTAAGCTTTTTGTCGCATTGTGTTTCTTGGGCGCTATAAAGCCTGACCGATACTGACGGGACGCCCTACAATCGCCCGCTTGCGACTCTTGGCGCCTCGCTTGGCGGTCTATTCTGGATGCATTAGCTCCCGTCCAGCGATTTAGCGACGCGGCAGCAATCGATTACTCTGCAGAGCTGCGGATAATTCCGAAATGTAATATCTTCGACAGCCTTTCCCCGTTGCCGGGGAGACTTGGCGTGGGTTGGCTCCAGCAGGTGCTGTTCGCAGAGGCCTGCAGGGTGGCCCCAAAATGCCGACCTGCAGTGCAGAACTATGAACTGGGATGTTGGAGTCGAATTGTGCCTGGACCAGAGGACTGGGTGTCTGGGTTGGTCTTGCCGGTTCAGACGAAGATGTCAGCATCCAGATAATGAGAGGGCATCCGTTTCAATTTTATAATATTAAAAAAGGGATAATCCCAGGCTTCCGCCGTCAGGGTGCACCCTCGCCCCTGAGAGGGCGAGAGTGGGAGTTGTTGGCCAAAGGGATGACCAACTGGCCTCTAGACGCAATTCTAAGCCACCGGCTAGAGCCGGTGGGGTATTTTCACATAGCGATTTTTTCGAAAGCGTGCAGCGCATTCTCCGCAGGATGGTCCAGGCAGTAGTCGATAAACTGGTCGGTAATCTGGGCCAGTACTTCGACATCGTACTGGGTGGTGTTTTTCTTACCCAGTATGTAGCCGTGAGCAAACGCCAATGCTATTTCACGGTCATCTCCGGACAAGCGCATGATCTCCTTACACGATTGGGTGCCGAAATCGCGTTTCGTGTTCGAGACTTCAGCGGCGATGATGGCAGTGGAGAGCAGAACAAAGGTGATCGCGGCCACGGCTGCTGGAATAAGACGTGATTTAAACATGAGATGCTCCTGACATTGTTTTGAAGTAAGTATTATCGGTTTCAACGACCGGCCATGCAGTTATCGTAAACCCGCTTGTAGGTTTGATCTTTGTTGTAGGCACCTTTTGCGCCACCGACGACCGCTCCAAGTGCCGCGCCGCGTCGCGCTCCTTTGCTGCTCTTGTCACTGACTATTGCGCCAAACAGGGCGCCACCCACGCCGCCGGCGGCGGCGCCACCCAAAACGCCGGACGAGTCGCGCGCCGCACGGTCGGCGCGGGCTGCACAGTCAGCCGCAGACTGCGCAAGGACGGGTGTGGCGGCGATAAGCGAGGCGCAGAACGCGAGTATTGCTGCGTGATTGCGATGTGGTTTTTTTCGCTTCATGGGTTTATCCCTGTGTTCTAGTTTCAATTTGTACCAAAAATCCATCAGCAAGCAACTGGGTCGCAGCCAGCGACTGCGGTCACCTTTATACTATCATTGTACGTCTTCTTACCGTGCCAGCAACAACCCCCAAGGCTGCATGCAGGGGGCTTCATCGATAGCAAGACTCAGCTGTGATTTGGTACCACAGATTTCGGCCAGTAATATTGCACCGCCCTATACTTGTAAAGCGTCTGCTCAGTCGACCCGTTCCAGGTCTCCGGGCTTCCATGTTTTGTCAAACCAGGGTTCAAGCGGCCCGTAGAGCCGAAGAATCACGGCGAACCCTTTGCCCGGAATAGTTTGCACCCAGTGATTTTCCTGACCGGCCGGTGCCTCGGGTCCGAACCATATCGTATAAGATCCTTCCTTGTCCGGCGTGACGCTCGGTAGCGTGCTATCGAGCCCGGCCAGCCGCTGATCCGTCTCCAACATCGATCGATGTTGCGTGGAGTATACGACGAAGGACCAGAAATTATTAATCGGCACCGGTCCCGGCAGTGTGACCTTGTAACTTTTGCTGCCGTCGAGATAGGCGCCACTGGCGTCATGGGCGGTGAAGGCATAGACAGACCCCGTGCCGACCTGGGGCGATGCCATCGCCGGGGTAATACCTGTTGCGGCATAATGAAACATTGTCCGGTCGTCGAGGCCGCGCACACCGTTAGTCATGAACTCGTGGCTACCACCGGCGAAGGCAGTATACCATTGCCGATCCGGATAGAAGTAGAAGCGCTCCCGGTCGCGGGGCCTGAACAGCAGTGCGCGGGCGGTTGCGTTGCCGACTGCCGCCGCATCGGCGAGTATCCCTCGCATTCTCTCGTCGGGCATGAAGGGCACATCCTTCCTGATGCCGATCGACGCGAAGATACCGGCGATTTCAGGATCGAAGGCATCGGCCGGTTCATTCTGCACGATGGCGTTCAACTCATCGAAATACGTGGCATCGTTAGCATGGATGGTATTCATCGTCGACCCCGAAAAGTTGACGAAGGTCTCCTCGGTGTGGGCTTTCGCTGCCGAGAGAAGATAGACCTTCATACCCGCCTTGACGCCCGCGACCGCCGCTTCCAGGCCGGCTTCAGACACGAATGCGCGGGCGAACAACCAATGCAGATTGGTCTTGGTAGGGATGATATGGAACCCGATCAATGGGACGGGTCCGTCATAATGCGGTGGTAAGAACAGGTAGCGACCGCCGCGACCCTGGTCCGGACCGGTGACACCAATATCGGTGTCCCATCGGAAGAAGGCATCGTTGACGCCTCCAAGCAGTCCGGGAGCGACCTCCATCACGACCGGGCCCTGCTTGAGGTCGAGGCAGGTCGTCACATAGACCGTCGTCGAGTTTGCCGTAAGCCATAGCGAGCGGGCGTCCAATAGATCTTCACTGATACCGACGGTGTGGGCTGGGATGCCAGCCTGTTCGAAACCGTGGCACATCGCATAGAGTGACGCCGCCGGCATGCCGCTTAGAAATGCTTCTACGCCACGCATGAAATCCAGATTGTCGTAGGCTTTGCGTACCGCGTCCTCATCCGGCATGCCATCGAAGAACCTCAGCGTGCCGAGGCGCTCGGTTTTCACGATATCCGGCGTGAGCACCACCTCGGGTGTCTCGGCCGAGTACGTTTGGCCCGCAGCCGTTGAAAACGTCAGGGACAACTCGATTGCCGCCAGCAGGACAGCGGCTCGTTTGTGAAGCTGGTTCATCTATCTTTCCCGTTCTTATGAGTCTCAATTGCCTTTATTCAACTTTCTCTACATCTCCTGGCACCCAGGTCTTGTCGAAGTAGGGTTGCTCGGGTCCATACAGTCGCAGATAAACAAACCATCCCTTGCCAGGCGTGGTCTGCACCCAATTTTGTTCGGGCACGCCTGCCGGCAGCTTCGGTCCGAAATAGAGATCGAAAGAGCCATCCTGTTTGGCAACCGCACCATGCACCGAGCCAACCAGCGGCCGCCCATGGTCGTTCTGAATCATTGACCGGGTCTCGTTATCGTAGACGGTCAGCGACCAGAACATGTTTGCCGGCACATCCTTTGGCAGGCGGATTCGGTAGGTCATGTCCCCGGTCAGCCAGCTGCCGTCGGCATCCTGATAGGCACCGATATACTGGGAACCTTGTCCAGGTACGGATACCACCATCGACTTGGCCGTGCCGATCGCCTCGAAGGCATACTTGGTGCGCAGATCGATTGCCATGTATTCCGGTTCATGGAAGGTGGGGTCCGAGAAAAAGATCTTCTTCCAGCGGCGCTCCCCGGGGTAGGCATACACGACGTCCACGGGCACTCGCGGAGCGTAGGCAAGCGTCTCCGCCATCGCCCGTCCGACGGTGGCCGCATCGGTAAGGACCCTTTTCATGCGCTCGTCTGGTTCAAAGGGTTTGCCGTACGCGATCCCCAGTGTCTCCAGTATCCCGAGCATGGCCATGTCTTGCGAACGAGGCGGGTTCTCATTGATATAGCGGGCTAGGGTCTCGAAGTAGGCGAAACCCTCGTTGGTCAGAAAGTTAGCGTCCTTGCCCGACATCGATACGAAGCGGGTCTCGGGCGGATTGGCGGCCTCTTCCAGTCTGTATTGCCGGTATTTCTTGATCTGCTTGACGACCTCGGGGATGTCTTCCTGCGTTTGCGGGATGCCTCTAAGGTAGAAGACGACGATGTTGGTGTCGGAACGCGCGATGTGGTGATGGATCGCGGGCAGCGGACCGTCGTATCCGGGCGGCAGGATCAGAAACCGGCCGCCACGGTTTTGCTCGGGTGAGAAGGGCCCCCCAAGATCGACCAGGGGTTGCTGCCAGATGTTGTTCATCGTACCGAGCAGCCCCGGCGGCAGTTCCATCACCATCGGCCCATCGCGCAGATCCAACACACCCGACATGTAGACCGTGTCCCGGTTAGCGGTCAGGATCAGCTGTCGCGGCTCGGCGAGTACATCGGCAATGATCACCGTATGGCTGTCTGCGCCCAGAGCCTGGTGAGCGTCAGCCATGGCACCGTACGAGGCCATCGGCAATGCCCAGAGGTAGGTCTGGACGGCCCTCTGGAAGTCTAACTCGTCATAGAGCTTCTCGATGGTTTCAGGTACGGGATAGCCTGCCTCGAATTCGAGCTTCCCCAACCGGCTATCGATTGTTTCGCTCAGTGCGGGGGCTGTGATCAGCAATGCAGCAGATACTGCCATGACCGCGGATCGTAGACTGGTGATTCCGAATTTTGAGCAGGTGATCATTCTTTCTTCTCCCAATTTGACGTAATGCCTTTATCACTAAACTGGCGGTCGGTAGCGGCCAGCCTATGGCGGCCAAACACCCAGGTATCCTCGATAGGTTGCTCCAGCCACGCCACCTTTGGGATACCGTCTAAAATCCACTTGTTGGCAATTGCCCGTTCGGTGCCCATCACCAGTTTGACCGGCCCGCCCATGTAAGGTGATGCCGGGATGTCAGATGCCGCTACTTCAATGCAGCGAAGGATGCACACTGCAGTCATATTGCCATAGTCACCGGACGCGGGCGTAGAAGTGCGCAGCCTTCTAGCTTCAAGTGGGTGAACACGCTGTTGGGCGACGTCAAGAACGCCTTGCGGGGTACCTTTCATGTGGCCAGTTGAAGGCATGTGCCTCGTTATCGTGCTGAGTTCGCGTATCGTTTCAATCGCCACTTCTGCCTTCCAGACATGATCAAGCGGCTGTGCTATGTTGCTTTACGTACACCACCGAGGCCCTTCGCATCCTAAAGATGGCTGAGGTTTTTGGGTGATCAGGTACCATTTTATGGTATTTTGTCCATCGATTACTCAAATACCGGTCTTTTCGCGCCATTTGGGCGCGTTGGGCCATAGATTTGGGTGAGCAAAGAAAATGTCCGATAAGGGTCAAATACCACGTACGATGTCGAATCGATATGTTGGCGCGCCAGTACCTTTCGCGCGTACCAGTGCCTTTACGCCATGCATCGACTTCCTCGATACCATCGGAACTCCTACCGATCAGTTGCTGCGTCAGGCGCGTATCCCCGCAGGGTTACTCGATGATCCAGAGGCGCTGGTGCCGCTCTTCCCAATCTATCGATTCATGGAACTGGCTGCTCGACAAGCGCATCTCGAAGATCTCGGTGTACTTATCGCGGAACAGACTTCTGCCTTTGATTTGGGTGCGTACGGAGTGGCTCTGCGAGGAGCGTCGACTGTCTACCAGTATCTGCAGACCGGAATACGGTTGATCGGCACACTTAGCAGTGGGACGAAATTCTGGCTGAACACGGAGGGCAACATTATCCGCGTAAACCAGTACCTGATCGGGCCCACCGGCATTGGCCGTTGCATTGCCGATATTTACACATTGGTTCTCACGATTAATATGCTTCGCAGATTCGTAGGTCCGGCCTGGAGTCCCGGGGAGGTTCGGCTGATGGTGGGTGATGAGGCGTTGCTTGGGGATTGGGAAGTCCTGGGGAATGCTTCGCTGATCACCGGCCAGGATCATTCGTCTTTCACGATTGCACACTCACTCATGAAGAACCCGGTGCTGGGGGGGGGAGCAAGAACGGCGACGAACAAGAACAACTCCCAAAGCGGAGACTTCTCGATGCCCGTGGATTTCGTGACTTCCATTGAGCAGTTGGTCGTATCGCTGCTGGCCGATGGATACCCAGGTATTCATGTCGCCGCAGAGTCGGCCAACATGAGTTCACGCACTCTGCAACGACGGCTGGCCGAGGCGGGAGTGACCTATACGGGTCTGGTGACAGCCAACAGGATAAAACTTGCGAGAGATTGGCTAACCGAATCGGACATGCCGATCACTGAAATTGCCGTCACACTCGGTTACACGGATGTCTCGAATTTTGCCCGCGCTTTCCGACGAGAAACCGGGATTTCGCCGCATGCTTTCCGGTTTAAGGTGACACCGAGCTAGGTTTGCCGTTTCTACGGTAGATTCTCCGCGTCAAGCAATATCAGAAAGGCGTCTGTGGCTTTTGGGCCAGGAGCACCCGTCTCTCAAACTGGACCAGTTAGGTGAAGCCACTCCTGCATCGATTAGCGATTAGAATTACAAATATGGCTTCTTGGACGGTCGTTCAGGGTTTCTCCGTAAAGATTGGCGACTCTTATCTGGAATGTCTACCAAGGGCAGTCGTCCGGTACACGCACTAGGAGGTCGGCTAGCCGAGAAAAAATAGGTGTTTTTTCAATATTTTATAGATACTACTACACCCCAATTCTACTGGGGCTTATCGTATCCAATACGGTGTTTTTCGATTCGATAACGCATGGTTTGTCGACTGATGCCTAAACGAGCAGCCGCCCGTGTAACATTATCGCCACTGCGCTTTAGTGCCTCCTTAATCAAACGATGTTCAATCGCATCCAGGCTGATGCTGCCGTCAAGGGGAAAGCAGACCCGATTGCCGTCCATCATTTCGCACTCTGTGTTCACGGTATTGAGCTGAAGCCACCGGTGCTCAAATTTTGAGCCACGGGATAGCAATACCCCTCGTTCGATAACGTTACGAAGTTCGCGCACGTTACCGGGCCAGGGGTAGGTCTTGAGTGCTTGCCACACATTTTCCGGTATTACTTTGACCTTTCGGCTGGTGCGCTCGTTGAACTCGATCAAGAAGGTGGTTACCAGATCCTCAATGTCCTCCGGTCGTTCCGACAAACTTGGGAGGGCAATCTGAAATACGCTTAACCGGTGGTACAAATCACTACGAAAACGGTTTTCCGCCACTTCGATCTCGAGATCTCGATTGGTTGCGGCAATGATTTGGACATCAATTGTTACCTCGCGGTTGCCGCCGATTCGACGAATCTTTCGGTCCTCAACCGCCTTTAGCAGCTTGGCCTGCAAGTTGAGCGGCATCTCTCCGACCTCATCGAGAAACAAGGTGCCTCCGTGCGCTTGTTCGAACAATCCCTCCCGGCGTCCCTTAGCGCCGGTAAAGGCGCCGGATTCATGGCCAAAGAGCTCAGATTCCAGTAGTTCATTGGGTAAAGCTGCGCAGTTGATTTCGACCATGGCTCCGTCTGCCCTTGCGCCATTGTAGTGAAGAATTCGCGCCGCGAGCCCTTTGCCGGTGCCGGTTTCACCCCGGAGAATCAAGGCACTGAAGTTGGCTTCTGCGATCTGTTTGAGCATATTCCGTGTCTCTTCGGCTCGTTTGCTGCGGCCGATAAAACGATCCACGCCATTTTTTGCCGTTAGCTGAGTGGATTCATTGGAGAGACGTTGATGTGCGCGGGCGCTACGGGCGGCACGCTGTAGGGCAAGATCTAACCGGGTGTAATTAACCGGCTTCTCCAGAAAATCGAGAGCGCCTAAACGCAGTGCACGAACCGAGTCGGGGATCGTGCCGTACGCCGTAAGCAGTATCCACTCACTGTATGTGGAATTGGACTGCTGAGTCTCTTGCAATAGATCAAGACTATTACCATCTGGTAAGGCCATGTCCGCCAATACCACTAACGGCCTCAAGTTGCCGTCGATCAAATATTGGCGTGCCGCAGCATAATCGGCCGCCAAAGTTACCTCCCACCCCTGTTTGGTAAAGCGGCGTTGCATCTCGTTTCCGAGCAGCCCTTCGTCTTCGATGATAAGGAGCGTGTCAGCCACGAATACAAAGTATTTCGAGCACGGTTTTCTGAGTACCGTTTTCCAGCGTCCATTGTTTGAGCCGGCCATGTACATCACGGGCGAAACGTTCGGCAATCTGCAAATGCAGCTGGTCGACTGACGCAAGTCGATTACTTGTCACCGTATCAAGTGTGGCGTTACTCCTTCCTTCCGACATGGCCACAGTGAAGTGAACTTGTAGCCTGTCTTTGCCTAGCTGAAGCTCGATGCTAATTGAAGTTGCCGAAAGTTCCGAGATCAGATATTCCAGTAGACCGTAGATGGCCACATGGAACGCCGTGCGCGGAAGAATGCAGGTTACCTCGGTATGTGGCTGCACGCAGATCATAGGGGCGTTGGGGAAAGCTGCTCGGATAATATCGACAATGCTCGAGATCTCATCCGTTACGCTGACCTTGGACGGGCGCTCCCCCGGCTCCACTACGGCCTGTATTTCCGTGGAGATCAGGGTCAGCATATTGGCCACTTCTTCAAGCACGAGATCAAGCCGACCGATATGTTCCGGATCTGCGGTCTCCTCGCGGAGATTTGTACAGGCGGCATGTATAGCGGCAAGTGGATTCCGAAATCGATGGGCCAGTCGAGCGGCAAAGCTACGAAGCGCAGCGGCGCGAATTTCACTGGCAAGTGCCGCTAGTGCGGTAGTCGTCGAATTGGCGCAGCTTGTGGGCTTGTGGTCAGCCTCGCTGGGTTTATCGTTCGCTAGGTATTTCGCCATTGTCCACCTAAAATCGGTGTTGATCGGTCGTGTCGGACGATAATTTTCTGCTCCGACACTCAACTATTAAGCAATAGTCATTCCAAAGAATCGCGTGAGTACCGCTTTGCCTCATGTGATTCGGCTTCTGTGGTTCGAATTCGAATGTCAGCCGCTTGTACTACCGGGCAGCGGATTATAGGTCGAGTGGTCGCGCGATCATCCTCCATCAGTCAGCAAGCCGACTGACGGGCTTTGGATCAGAATGACGAGGTACATCAGGATAAGATCGGTTGATATCAGACGCTGGTGGTTGATTTCAGCTGTATTCGCGGCATTACGTGTTGTGTGTTTAACCCGAAAAAGCAATTTTGCTCCTAAAAAAACGCGGTGTCATAATCCGGGCGTATACCATTCGGAATTATCTGCCTGTCATTGAATCGCATGTCCAAAAGGTTTAGTGGCTTGCTGGCGGAAAGTTCCCGAGTGTCAGCAAATTGGACGACACCAATCTGCTATTGAGCGGCGTAGTCGCAACCTGCACCGGGCCAATAAACGGCTTAAATCCTTTGCGTGCACTTTTCCGCCATTGCGATCTCATTGCTTGGTAAGCTCGATTTAGATCGAGCCAGGCAACCGAAAACTTAATCCTTTGGTTGGAACAACTTGTGCTTGATTTTTCGGTATGCCTCAATACATACCAGAGTGCTTATTTGGGAACCGGTTTTCGGGCTTGACAATACCGGTCGAGAGCGGGTCTCACCGGCGATATCCGGTTGTCCGGTTCAGCCCATTCGGTGGTCTAAATCCGACTGCCTCGATCGCTTGATACGGTACCGGATCAATCGTAACTTAAAACGCATTGTCCCGTGCTAATTGGTGAGCGGAAGGATTAATAGCCCATGACCGAAACCTTCGATATGCTGTTTCTCGCACGGCTTCAGTTCGCTTTTACCATCGCTTTTCACATTTTATTTCCCAGCTTCACAATCGGTCTCGCCAGTTATCTGGTCGTCCTCGAGGCACTGTGGTTAAAAAGCGGAAAGGCGGTATACCGTCGTATATACGATTTCTGGTTACGGCTGTTTGCATTGTCCTTTGGTATGGGGGTGGTATCTGGAATTGTATTGAGCTACCAGATCGGCACCAACTGGAGCCGGTTCTCGTCGTCGACTGGTAATGTGTTGGGACCACTGCTGGGTTACGAAGTGTTGATTGCCTTTTTCCTGGAAGCTTCATTTCTCGGAGTCATGCTGTTTGGCAGGGAGCGGGTGAGCAGGGGGGTTCATTTTTTCTCCACCCTGATGGTGGCGGTCGGAACCCTGATGTCGGCATTCTGGATTCTCGCCGCAAACAGTTGGATGCAGACTCCTACCGGTTACCGGCTCGATGACGGGATTTTCTACCCAATCGACTGGATTCAGGTCATATTCAATCCGTCTATGCCCTATCGAGTGATGCACATGATACTGGCATGTTTTCTTGCCTCCGCCATGGTGGTTGCCGCAGTAGGCGCCTTTCACTTGTTGCGTAAACCTGACAATGCTGCGGCTCGGATCATGCTATGGATGGCACTTCCCTTCATCACGGTGGTCACCCTGTCGCAGATTATGGTGGGTCACGAACATGGTATCAACGTCCACCAGTACCAGCCTGCCAAGCTTGCCGCAATGGAAGGACACTGGGAGACGTACGCGGGTGGCGCTCCGCTGATCCTGTTTGCCTGGCCGGATAGCAGGAGCGAGAAAAACCGCTGGGAGCTCTCTGTTCCCGCCATTGGCAGTCTGGTGGTAACCGGCTCACTTGATGGTGCCATTCGTGGGCTGAAAAGCTGGCCGGCAGATGAGCGTCCCCCGGTTACCCCGGTATTCTGGGGTTTCCGTGTAATGGTGGGCTTGGGGCTGCTGTTATTGGGGATTGGCAGCGTCGGTTGGTGGCTGCTGTGGCGCAAGCGACTATCAACGCAACGATGGTTCTTGAGGCTATGCATTTTTTCGGCACCCAGTGGATTTTTGGCAATTCTTGCCGGCTGGATAGTCGCTGAAGTTGGTCGCCAACCCTATGTGGTGTATGGCCTGTTACGCACTGCCGAGGCCGTATCGCCGGTGACACGCAATGCTGTCGGGCTTTCCCTGCTCGTTTACCTCACAGTCTACTCTGTGGTGTTCAGTGCCGGCTTATATTACCTGGTAGCAGAGGCGCGACGCGGCCCTGACCAAGACGACGAACCAGTAGATTCCGGGCTTTCGACAAATACCGGGTTCCACAACGCAAGCCATTGGTGAAGATAGATGTTCAGTACTCTCGATCTGCCTTTGATCTGGGCCGCCATTCTTGCACTGGCTGTGTTCATGTACGTTCTGCTCGATGGTTTCGACCTAGGGGTGGGTATACTTTTTCCCTTCGCGGTGTCTGTGCAGCAACGTAACCAGATGATGGCTTCGATAGCTCCTCTTTGGGATGGCAACGAGACCTGGCTGGTTCTGGGTGGGGCCGGCCTGTTCGCCGTATTCCCCCAGGCTTATGCTGCAATGATGCCGGCACTCTACATGCCGTTGGGCTTTATGCTTACGGCACTTGTTTTTCGTGGTGTGGCCTTTGAATTTCGTCCCCGGGCGGCCGAAGGCACAGGGCGGCATTTGTGGGGTCTGGCTTTTCATGGAGGCTCTTTGGTGGCCGCCTTTTCCCAAGGCTTGATTCTTGGAACCCTGATACAGGGGATACCGATTGAAGATGGTCAATACGCCGGTTCCATGTTCGACTGGCTGACGCCATTCAGTGTTGTCGTAGGCTGGGGGGTAGTTTGGGGTTATACGCTGCTCGGCTCATCCTGGTTGATCATCAAGACCGAGCACCAGTTGCAGGCGTGGAGTCGACGCACAGCGCTAGTGGCCGCGCTAATGGTCTTGCTGATACAGATTATCGTCAGTCTATGGATGTTGTTCCTCGATACACCGGTAGCTGGTCGCTGGGGAATTGCTCTGCCTGATATCGATTGGAACAGGCTGCTTTGGGTGTCTCCTGTTCCCCTGATGGTTGGGGGTTGTCTCGCAGGCCTTGTGCGCGCGCTAAAAAAGGGATCGACCTATGCACCTTACCTCTATTCGATGGCTATTTTTACGCTTGGTTATATCGGGTTGCTAATCGGCATCTGGCCTTTCCTGGTACCCTACTCGATTACACTTTACGAGGCGGCCGCAGTTCCTGAATCACAGGCGTTTTTGCTGATTGGTGCATTGTTCTTGTTGCCAACGATTCTGGGTTACACGCTATTTGTCTACTGGACCTTTCGTGGAAAAATCAGGGACGAGGATAGCTATCATTGATGTCGTCAAAATAAGTTGATTTACGCGTTTAAGTAGACGCCATTACCCCGGTGGCCACGGTTTTCCGTCGGGGGCCGCGTTGTACTTTCCGTCATCACGTGGCGGTTGTTCGTGCATAGACTGTTAGGGAAATTGATCTGTCGGGAGAGTTTCGGCTCAACAAGTTTTTCTGCATATAACCGAGCTTGGGACACTCCCTAAAATCATACGGAATCGGCAGCAAGGCGAATGGATTAATATCGTTCGCAATTCCACCGGTGATCCTGCCGGAAACAATTGGACATTGATGAGAGCACATGCTGACAATGGCGTGAGTCCCGTGTCTGGGGGCAATAGCGATCTTCTCAAGAACTATGACGAAAGGCTAAGATCCGCCAGATAAAACCTATTTCTGATTGTTGTGATCGTCAGCAGACCGGCCTATTTCCCGAAACCGTTCGCCAAGATCCAGTCTGCCTATCAACGCACGAAAAAAGCGTATGGCAAATATCAATCCGATAACTAGCAGTGTTACGAAAATAATGTTGAACCAAGGGATGTGGGTGTAGTTTTTATCCACCACCTTAACGCTGATGGCGTTGGGAAAAACCGAGATCATTTTAATGCGCCAGCCATAGTATCTAACCCGTGCCCATGGTTTGTCCGGATTTTGTACCAGGCTTTGTACCTCAGCGCTAAGATCGGCGCTGTCAAACTTGAAATAGGGCGGCCATCCCCATCCCGTATCTTCGTTTCTGAATACCCGAATTTTACCTGTTCGTGTAATAGCATTGAGGTAGCGGACGTCGCGTGTGCTAGACCCGGTATTAGGGTCTTTTCTGTCCATCCGTTTTACATCTGTACCGGTGAACTGCACTACGTCCGTGCGTGGCAGATTATAGTGAAGAAACATTCCCACAACCATTACCAGGGCAGTGAGCAAGATGTACTTAACAATGTTCGCAATGTTCATAGAATAGATTAGGGGACTAGGGTTCAGATCTTGTACTGGTTCCAGTGTACGAAAATATGGCCTACGTGTCTTGCGAAAAGAGAAGGGATTAACCGTGTCGCGAAAGGAAGTCGCGTTTTGCGACACGATCGTTTTTCAAATCGGTTGATAATTAACAACGTCGGTTGATCTGCACCATTAGTGGAGAACTTCTGACGGTGCAGTAGTTCATTATTGTCATGTCAAGTAAGGCGGCAACCCAATTATGAGCCGCCCCACTCACGGTAACTCTCGCTTGAAATCAACTCGTTCAACAGTGGCATGTTTCCTGCTGTAAGGGACGTACCGAATCGGCCGGTGGTTTCCAAACACGCGATGGGGCCTGATCTGGGAAGACCGATGGTTTATTGATGAACTGAGAAGATCTCTGGTTGGAACGCGATCTAGCTATGTGCCAGAGGGTAGCAATGCAATTCGGTTGAGACATATCGAATATCTTTAAACACTCGAAGGAGAAATATTATGAAAATGCGGATTTTGACTCTTGCTGTAATCTTTGGATGTTACGGGGTTACTTCGATGGTTATGGCGGCTGAAACACAGAAGGAGTCAATGACGTCTGAGCAGTCGATGTTAGACAAAGATGCACGTATGGCGAAATGGAAACAAGATAAGGATGAGCTGGAAGTCGCGCTTGGAGTAGGTAAGGAGAAGTCCTATTATCGTCAGACTCTTGAAAAGATGGGGTATGCCATAACTTCAGTGAACTCTGATGAGTCGGATTATCTCGAGTACGAGATAATAAAAGGTGGTGACTCCTATGAAGTTCAAATTGATTTCGAGAACGGATTAGCTAACGAGGTTGATGTCACGACCAATATCTGGAGAGCGGAAGCAACCGAACAGGCTTTGGAGAATAAGGACTATCAGTATACTTACCCTACATCCGTTGCCGAGGATTTTGAAAGCGTCAGCGACAGGATTCGTTCGAAAGTCTGGGCCGATGAAAAGGATGCCATTGAAGAGCGTCTCGGTATCGGACATGAACGCGGTTATTATCGCTCCGCTTTAGAAGGTATGGGTTACACGGTGACCTCGATAAATGATAATTCCCCGGATAATTTGGAGTTCGAAGTTGTTAAGGGAGATACCAGCTACGAAGTCGAGGTTGATTTCGATGAGAAAACAAAAAAATCTACCGCTGTCGACATATCCATGAACATATGGGAGTCGGAGGCTACAGAGAGGGCAAAAGGCGAGGAATAATAGAGCCCAGGGGATTGCGAGTGTTCATCATTCCTGTCCCTCTTCCAGTGCTTTTATTTACTTGAACATTGTCATGTAGTTGCGGGACATGGTTGGTTTACATCTATTCTGCAATTATTGTTACGACAGTGATTTTGTCGTAAGGCCGTCCTTCCGGACGGCCTTACCCCCGTCAATCAAACAGTTTCTAGAGTACTCCGTTAAAGGAAGGATTAGCGAAGTATTTGTCGGAATGCGGAAGTAGCGGCAGGATTTGGCGGCTTGGCAGTGACAACCGCATGCCGTGTTTTCGATAATCCGATTGCCGTCGGGTTTGGTTCTGAACAGGTACGCAACAGAGAGCGAGAATAGCCAATAAGGCTGCAACCCCGGCACTCAAGGCTTTTCGCTAAAAGATTGCACACAATACAGCGGGGTAACGATGCCTAGAAATTGGCAGACCGTTACCCTGCATTTGCTGATATTTGAAATGCTCAATTTAGATGGCCGAATCCAATAACAGCCAGAATTCAACCCCAGGGTATAACTCAAATCCCCGCGCGAGCCGAAGACCCCTTAGGGCCTAACAGGTACCATAGCAAAAGGCCGATTAAGGGCAACAAGACAATCACCACTATCCACAACACCTTGCTTCCGGTTCCGGCGCTGCTCCCCAATATTTTGATGATTGCCCAGATATCCAGAATCAGGATGATCAAACCAAGTATTCCACCAACTTCAACGCCCATACAATTCTCCAAGTTCATGAGTGACCCTATTATAGGGGAGATCTCGCTATGAATTCCGTGCCTTTCAAACCGAACAATTTATCCATAACGAGCTTACTGCTTCAGATTTAGGCTTGGCGTCTTGAGTGAAATCACAACGCCTAACAACTCCCTCGTCTTTCTACGCAGAAAAGCAACTACTGTGCCATTCAAGTAGGTATTGCATTTTTCTTTCGTATTGCCTCTGGGCCCATTGAAGTCCAAGTCGGTTGAAGCGGTTATTATTTCTCGACGTCGAGACGCATAGCATCTAGCAATACGTTGCCACTTCCTTGGTACGGGGATTTTATATGGTCACCGACCGATTTTCTCTTATCATCGCGCCCATGTTCCAGATCGATCCTCGTCAAGTGCGTCTTTGTGAGTTTCTTGGCACCAGATTTGCTGTGCCCATATAGAAACGAGTGATGAAACACTAACGTATGTGAGTGAAAATATAGGTGAGTACGTGCGATAACCGGAATGGTATCTTTAATACCGACCAGTGTGTGTTCATGGCAGACACAATAAAGACGCCAGCCAACGATGTGTGTGCCTGATGCCGGTGTGAGGGGAATAAGATAGACTTACCTGAGTTGATTACGGTGCCAGTGCTCGAGTTAACTCGGCTGAGGAGCAGAATGGCTATGAACCGGCGATCAATCGGTGTGAAGTACCCTGATAATTTGCGCAGGTAGAGTGTGGCAAGATTTATCTACCTCAGTTATATCAGTGTATCAATACCTCGCTTTCGATTTTTGTGGCTAAAAAAACCCGGTTGACGGTTGAATTGAGCCAACACGGGTCGAAATAGAACAATGGTTTTTGAAATTGCTGATCTAGAGGGAACTATCCGTTTTTTCGAAGGTGGTGCAGGCTCTGTCTGTGTCATGCGTAACTCATGATAGCTGTTGTGATAATCCAGCGAATAGCTAATCGATGATCAAAGAACAACAGGATAACAAGTTCGATCAAATCTTACGGCCTGGTGTCAACTGCTGGGGTCTGGAAGATGCCTCTCACGTCAGTGTAATCATTGATGCTGCCGACTATTTTTCCGCCTTCGCCGAGGCATCCCGCGCAGCACGAAGGCAAATTCTCATTATTGGATGGGATTTCGATCGGTTGGAGCGGTTATACCGGGACGATAAGGACCGGGGTCTGCCCGACCAACTGGGTGCATTTTTGATTGCGTTAGTCAGACGAAAGCGGAATTTGCATGTCTATCTGCTGTCATGGGATTTTAATATGATCTATGCAGTAGAGCGTGAGTTATTGCCGGCACTTCGGTTGCGGCTGCAGGCACCCCGGAGATTTCATTTTCGGCTCGATGGAAAACATCCAAGTGGCGCTTCACACCACCAGAAAGTGGTCGTGATTGATGACCAGGTGGCCTTTGTCGGCGGGATCGATCTGAGTCGCTGGCGTTGGGATACCTCGGCGCATATACCCAATGATCCTCGTCGTGTTGACCCTAAAGGAAAAGCATACCCGCCATTCCATGACCTTATGGTAGTACTGGAGGGGAGGGCCGCCGCCAGGTTAGGCGAACTCGCGCGGCAACGTTGGCGGACCGCTTGCGGTCGACGAGTCAAACCTGTCGAGGGTCAAGAGCCTTCCCCCTGGCCCCCATCGGTTGCGCCACAGCTAAGGTCGGTACAGGTGGCGATAGCTCGAACCATGCCATCATATGCGGGCCGTGCGGCCGTCAATGAAGTCAAACAGCTCTATCTAGACGCCATTGCCAGCGCCCGTAGATTTATCTATATCGAGAATCAGTACTTCACGGCACGAAGCCTCGCGGATGCGATATGCAAGCGTCTGAGCGAAACCGACGGCCCGGAGGTGATACTGGTTTTACCCGAGAAGACTCAAGGTTGGTTGGAGCAGGTCACGATGGACGTGCTCAGAGAGCGGGTTCTCTATAGTCTACACCGCGCTGATAAGTGGGGTCGTTTAGGGATATTCTACCCCTATCAGCCGGATCTGGGAGATGCTTGTGTCTGCGTGCACGCAAAGTTGATGATCATCGACGATAGGTTGGTGCGTATCGGCTCTTCAAACGCCAGCAGTCGTTCCATGGGTTTAGATACTGAATGTGATCTGATCATCGAAGCACGGGAGAAAGGGGACGCTGTTACAACCTTTATCCAGACACTACGCTTGAAATTGTTGGGGGAGCATCTGGATTGTCCGGCGGAGCACGTTGCGAAGGCAGAAACCGACAATAACAGTTTGCTTACCGCCATTGCGACTTTACGCAGCGACGGGCGTAGCCTTCGCGAGCACAACTGTTCGGTGCCATCGCAACTTGACGAGATGATTCCGGACGCAAGTATTGTTGATCCGTCGGAGCCAGTCAGCCCGGACTACTTTGTGCGTGAGTACGTCCCCGATAAGAACCGCTCCATTGGGAGGCGGCGCCTCTTCCTATTTCTGATATTGATTACTGCGCTTCTGGCATTAGCTGGTTCATGGCGTTGGACGCCTTTGCAGGAGTGGCTGTCGCCTCAGAGGATGAACTCGTTGCTTGCCACTATCTCCTCAACAGAGTTACGGGTAACGGCCGCCATTACCGGGATAACGCTTGCGAGTTTGTTCATGGTCCCAATAACGCTATTGGCGGTAGTAGCAGGCATGGTACTCGATGGCTGGCAAGCGTTTATCTGCATAATGACTGGGGCCGTCGCCAGCGCGGCCTTCGGATTTTCGGGGGGGCGACTTTTTAGTAGAGATGCGATTGAGCGAATCAGTGGCTCAAGACTAGGCCAACTCAGTAAACAACTGGCCAGTCGCGGGGTGGTAGCGGTTGCCGTGCTTCGTTTAGTTCCGATTGCACCGTTTGCGATATTCAATCTGATGGCTGGGGCCTCCCACCTAGGTTTCTACCAGTTTCTCCTGGGTACTATTCTGGGGCTCGCCCCAGGTTTGGGTGCGATTACACTGTTCTCCAATACCCTCAGGTCTGCTGTTGTCGCTCCTTCATGGCAGAGTGTAGCCACAGCTGGGTTGGTAGGGTTGGTGTTGGTGGTATTATCACTGCTTGCTAAACGTTGGCTACGATCAGGATAAGGGCAGGAGATTGCCGATCAACATATTCTTCAAGTATCACGGTCGTGTATCAGCCGGCGGACAAATTGCCAACTCCGGCCAGTCAGGGGTGTTGGCCATTCCGTGTCTACTCGCCGCTGCAAGTAATAATCATCGGAGTGCTTTCGGAACAACTCCCCTAGTCGGAATCAGGCCTGATTTCTCATTCAGGCCCGGTCAACATATATACAATTGGCGTAAATTTATTTGCTGGATCTGTAGGCTGTGGAAGGGGTACTGTCCAGGGAGTTAGCGGGCCGGTGATGGTAACGGCAATGCTGATTGTTCCAATATCATTGGCACTGATTTTGCCTACAACATCTGCTGAAGTGATAAACCGGCAATAGGCAAATGGTGGCGCCGAATTCTTGGTGCTATTTACAGCTACGTACCAAGCAGCTGACTAACCGGACGTATGAAGATGGGCGTCCAAGGAGCAATCGACATGCTGGTTCGTTTTACTAGCGAAGCGGGACCGGACATCGTTATGTTCGAAGCGGACGCGGCTTTGATGCTGCGGCTGATGAATCTCAGTGGAAAAATACCGAGTGCGATACTGGCCGACGATATCGAAGAGGCTCTCAGGAATTTTCAGGGAGCGGTTCTCAGTGATAGCGAATTTGAAGAATCCGAAAGTACAGCAGGAAATACACTTGAGGAAGACGAAGAGCCAGTCAATTTCATGACCCGCGCATATCCATTGATTCAATTATTAAAGGTGGCCCAATCCCGTGAGGCCGCGGTAATGTGGAACTACAACAAGGGAACGTATATCTGAGCGAGTCCAAGGGCTTGTGACCCTGAGATTCTCGGTATGCTACTTGATCCGTGGACTATTAGTTGCACCGCAGGTTTTTTTGCTTAATTCGGGTAGCTGAGGATAGGTAATAGTTCACGAACGAATTGGGTAAATCACCTAAACGCGCTCGATGAACAGATTCCTAGCCGGAGTTGTTTATATGAAATGTTTGTGGATTCGCCAATGTAAACTGCTGATTCTTCTTGCATGCTCATGCATGCATGATCTATCTATCGCAGATGAAATTGGCAGTGTCGATACCAAGTTCAATCTCTTGAGTCCTGATGATTCCATCAAGGTAGCGGTAGTTAAAGATCCAAAGGTTGATGGTGTTGTCTGCTACTTGAGTCGCGCGCAAAAGGGTGGATACAGCGGGGCGCTGGGGCTGGCTGAGGACACGTCAGATGCATCGATAGACTGTCGGCAGGTTGGTCCGATATCGCTGTCCCCCAAGATCAAGCCTGGCGAATCGATGTTTAGGGAGCGGCGGTCGCTTATATTTAAGTCGCTCAAGATCGTGCGTTTTTGCGATATTGATAATAATGCACTTGTCTATCTCGCTTATAGCGAACGAGTCGTTGAGGGATCACCAAAGAATTCCGTATCCGCGGTACCAATAAGGCCATGGCTCAATCAAACAGCACCGATACCCGAATGCCGGTATTGAGTTCAACGATGCAAGCGAAAGATTACTACAACTTACGGGGTCCATTTACCATCCTCTGGTCGTAATATCTTCAGATAGTTTCTGATCCTTCCTTACATCAATCCTGTTGTAGGAAATCGGCCAATTGGTGGTTTATATCAACCCATTCGGTGTGACCATGAGGGAGGAAAACGGCGGGCATTGCCCGCCGCCTCGATCAGTATTTCTTTTCTTCCTCCGCTTTATCCTCGATCGCGTCTCCAGCGGCCTCGATATCTTTCCCTATGCCGGCAGTTGTGTTACAGCCGCTTAGAAAGACGGTCATCAGACTGGATATGATCAGTACCAATAGTCCAATATGGTGCCTAATCGGGTTAGACAAAGACATAGTAGAATCCTCATGTGTGTGGATGATTTTGAGGTAGCGTGTTGTATTGTACATACGAGCTTACCCTCGTTATTTTCCAAGCAAACGTCATGCCACCACATCATGATCTTGTTTTAACCTCACTCCTTGGGATCTCGAAAGAGCGACGCCTGACCGGCTTCATTCGGACGGCTGTCCATCGAGTCAATACTAGCGTCACTAGTATCTGCGCTGGAAACCAGTATGTCGAGTACCCCAGCTTTTCGCGCCATCTCGATCGCTTTGTATGTAATCAACTCACCTACATTCAATATGATGGTGTCATCAGGTGCCAGCACAACTCGAGTTGTCGGTCGGCCAAGGGCCCGTTTGATCCTCTCCTCGCGTATCCGGCGCTTGACGTTGTCACTTTGCTCACCCACCCATTCCTTGACGTTGTCCAACATGTCGCTCGCTTCTTCAGTTGCACTCGACATCCCTTTGGCAAGCGCGGCGCGAGCACCCTCCAATACGCTGCCCGAGTGATCGTCTCCATTATTGTCATGCAGCAGCCCTGTCGAGGCCAACAAGTCTTCTGATTTACCCTTTTTCTCTGCGTCTTCAGCGATTTTTGGCGTGACGATCTGGCCTTGTGTTCCAATGATGTAACCACCTTCATCACGTACGGTTTGGTGGAGGTGTCTGCCGATTGCGGCCTCGGTTCCAAGATCACCTTGATGTATGCTCTGAGAGCGCGCTGCTATCAGGCCAGATGCCGCAGACGCTATCAGTGCCCCGAGTTTTCCGGATTGCTCAGCGTGGTCAGCGATAGGCTGGGTGATCGTCTCGTCTTTATGGACCACTATTTCGCCATTCTCGGCAGTTACTTCAGTAGCGGCCTGTTTGCCAACCACGAACTGCTTCTGTTTATCTACCGATGCCTGTTTAAGCTCATCAATCAGTGCTTGTGTCGTTTCCTTCGCGGAGCCATAGGTGTCAGAGATCGAACTCCCGGCTGCTGAAATCAAAAGCGATAGAAGTTTACCCGCTTCCTCTGCACGTTCTGCGTGTTTCTGGGTAATTGTCTCGCCTTCGTTAACAATCAAATAGCCTGACTCGGTGGATACCTCACTAGAGGCGGTTTTGCCAACGATGAATTTCTTTTGTTGTTCACTGGTCGCAGTTTCCAGAGCCGCTAGTTTTTCCTGTGTGGCTTCCTTGGCACTTTCGTATACATCCTTTACTGTATGGGTGGCTGATGTCCAGGCGCCCTTGAGTCCGCCCGACTCCTGAGCGCTTCTCCCAATCTCGGTCTCTGGAGGTACCAAGACGGTGTCTTCTCCGATTTGGGTATAATCAGGCCGGGGCACGTAGGCACGCCCCAATGTCATATCGGCGAACATGCCACCGGTGGCTTCATAGCCCACTATGCGGCCGCTGATTTCGTCGAAATAGACGTCGGTTATCTTGCCGAGATCCCGGCCATTCTCCGTCAATATCATCTTTCCATTCAGTTCGATCTTGTTGTCAAGTAGCGACTTGAGCTTGCCGTCGGGATTTACAGTAGTGATCATTTCCGGCGAATCGATTATGACAGTGTCTTCCCCTATGGTTTTGATATCGCCAAACCGTAGCGCGTTGGCTTCGCTGAACCAGCCACCTTCATCGGTTAATAATGCGACTACTTGATTGCCATCGTAATCAAGTATCAAGTCGGTAACCGTATCGATTTTTTCTCCGTTGCTTCGTGCGACGATGGAGCGACCGATGATTTCGTTTCCTTTGATCATGACGTTCTCCTGTACGAGTGAATTACTAAGAATAGTTGGACGTAAAAAGAGGCCTGGAGGACAAACCGTTAAGACTGCGATAACGATAGACCGCGAAGCGTTTCACAGACTTTGTGGTGACGGCTGATAAATTGAGATTCTACGTAAAGAATATGTCGTTAACGCGCTGTCTCTCAGGCTGCTTGAAGGTAGTGGAAGCAAACCATGTGCCATCAGTCTTGGCGAAGTTGCTTTGATGGTGTCAGCGATGCGCTTGGCCCGGTAGTTGAGTCATCGCCCCGGCTATACTCGTCATTAGGCGATTTGAGCGGAGGAGGGATCGCACGATTTCCGCCACCCGTTGTTTGAGTTCAATCACTGAGTCGTTGTAGTGCTACCAGGCTTGGCACGGTAGGTAGGCAGTTAGTGCTCCATGAGATGTGGCACCAGGCCAGTTTATCTCGATTGATTCCGGCGATCCTGCTAATGGTTCTGTCGTTAGCCGGCTGGCAGCGACGGATATCGAGCCGATCCCAGAGGTTTCACTGGTAACGAATAAGGAATGGCCGGCACCTGGAATGCTCCGTGATATACGCGGCTTTCACCAGGCGGTCGTTAGCCCACACTTAAACGTAGCGCCCTTGGTAAAGCGAAAGCGTTGAGCAATCATGAGCAGTATAAAACATTAGCGGTTGGTGGTGCATTTCAACCATTCTGGTGCTTTTCAATAGGCGTCGGCTTGGTAGATCGAAATTTGTTTCATACCCCTCGGGTTACCCAGATGGTTTGCCCCACCTCTTAGTCAACTATCCCCTTCAGATGAGGTGCTTCGAGCAGATCCTACTGGATTATCTGCTTGATTAACGTATTTTTTACGGATCATTGAGTGACTCCTTACAAGCACCCAATCAGTGTACCAAGCAACATTCCCCGGTGCACCACGAAGAATCCTATGCGAGATATCTGGCATACGTTTTGCTGATACCGATATCAGATGGCAACAGAAATCGATTGTAGATTCACATAGACACAAGGAGAAAACTCCATGAATTGGGAGCAGATAAAAGGTAATTGGAATCAATTGAAGGGTGGCGTCAAGGTACAGTGGGGTAAGCTCACCGACGATGACCTGCTGGAAGTGGAAGGTGATCGTGACAAGCTGGTGGGAAAGGTCCAGGAGGCCTATGGCATCAGCAAAGAAGAGGCAGCGCGTCAGGTCGATGAGTTCAAATGGGATTGAATACCAGTCCGAACCGTCACAGAACTAACCGCAATATATAGATCGGAGTACGCAATGGTCGGTATTGAAGTTGCGGGGGTGTTGGGCCTGACTATTCTCGACATCGATATGTGGGCATTTATCAGGACGTTGGAGAGCAGGGTATCCAGAAGCAATAAAGTATGGTGGTCGCTCATCATTATCTTTGTGCCGGTTTTGGGTCTATTGCTATGGTGCTTTCTGGGGCCACCGAGTAGAAAGGTAGAACGATTCAGCGGGTAAGCGATATTGGCCACCTTGGAGGCCGAGATAGGATACAACGTTAGTCTGGCTACAAGTTAGACGAATGTAAAAACAGGACCAAGTCTGTTGACCTCAACGGACGCGAGAGAATCGAGCGATCAGTAAAGCTTATGTGAAAGTGAGTAATGAGTAGCATGGATATTCGTAAAAGGGATTTCATCCGAATATAGGACAAATACGGTAACCCACATCAGGAGACTGAACGACATGAAGTGGAATATATTGAGAATCATTTTAATTGGAATATTTATGGCCACGTTGATGGCATGCGAGCAACAGGGGCCGGCTGAAAGAGCAGGCGAGAAGATCGATGAGGCAGCTGAAAATGCGGGCAAACAGATTGATGAGGCAGTTGAAGAAGCGGGAGATAAATTGGAAGAGGCTGGCGACAAGATAAAGGAGCAGACGCAGAACTAGTTCGTTCGAAGTTCGCACGGGCGCCTCGGTTGTTTTCGATAGTCGCTTCACTCTGAAAGCAATTTATCAGTATTTTGCTTTTCATCCGCCATCTCTGCCACGCTCCTACGTACAGAGCTTGGGGGACTCCCCCACCGGTTGGAAGGCGGAGAAGGGTGTGGATTTCACCAGCGTGAAGATTTGCATTCGACTACGGTTCATTTGCTGCATTATCAGCTTAACAGAACCGGCATAAACCGCGTGCGATAAGCGTGTGTCAACGTCGTATTGAATTGAGCCTATTACAGAATTGGCTTGCATTATGCGGCAGACTAACATGCCAGAAAATAAGCTGGCGTAATCAGGAGAAAACAATGTTAAATTGGGCACTTATTTTTTTAATCGTAGCTATCATCGCCGGGCTTTTGGGATTTACCGGTATCGCCGGTACGGCATCCCAGATTGCCTGGATACTTTTCGTTGTTGGATTGGTTGTTGCCCTCATATTTTTTATAGTAGGGCGTCGTCCGCCGATATAGATGAGATCGCGGGTACGCTTATAGCGTGCCCGCATTGCCATAAATTCTATCCCCAATCCTGAAGTAGACTGTGTAACTATGGAGGAGGGGTAGCAGACATCTCGGACCAACTTATCGCTGATTTGAATTTCAGCGATAGGCATGACTCAAGGGACTAGGGGCATCCTTTATCAGAGCAAGCGACAAACCGCGTTTCGATATCTGGTGTCGGCTGATAGTTCTATAGCTGATGTTTGTTTATTGAGCGGCTGTTCAAAAGTCGCTTGGTGATCGTGAGTGCATCGGTAGAAGTCTTGATAATCTACGCTACCGCTTGTTGTCTTATTGCCGAAGCCAGTATGGCCGGGTCGATTGGCTTCACGAAATAGGCGTCGAATCCGGCACTAAATGCTGTGCTCTTGTCTCCGGGTTCTCCGCTCCCGCTGTAGGCGATGAATCGGCAATTGCGTAACGCCAATTTTTTCAATCGACCGATTAACGTAAATCCAGAAATGTCGGGAAGGGTGAGATCTGCAATTACGGCATTGGGCTGCCAGGTGCTCGCCAGCTGTTCAGCTTCGGCTCCGCAGGACGCGATGCGCACGTTGTAGCCGATGGCTTCCAATTGGTACTTTGTTGTCGAGGCCAACGCATGATGATCTTCGACCAGCATTATCCGTGGAGCCGTTTCTTTGGGGCACACGGGGTAACGGCTCAGTAACGATGTGCAGAGTTGATGTAGCCGTTGCTTGTCTATGGGTCTAACCAACAGAGCGTCGAATCTCCGCGCGAAATACCCCGCTTTGGTGCTTGAAGTCGATTTGGTGGTCAATGCCACGGCCGGTTGACGATATCCGATTGCTCGTAGCTCGTGCAATATGTGAAAACCATCGCTGTCTGGCATTTGAATATCGATGAGGAATAGATCGAATGGCCGCCCCTCCTCAAATGCTGACCGGGCTTGTGCGATGGAGTCGGTTGCACACCCGCTGACAACGACGGTAGCGCCGAGATTGCGCAGTTGTCTAGTAAGCAAATTACCGATGGATCTGGCATTCTCGACGACCAGGATGCGGGCATTGAGCCCTTGAGCCGACCCGTTGGTTGCCGTGTATCGAACGTTTTCCATGACATTGGTTAACTTCGTCAAAGGGAACCTCAGGCGGAATCGGCTACCTTTACCCGGTGTGGTTTCTGCCTCGAGGGCGGCACCAATGCGGACGGCCAACCGTTTACTGAGCGCCAGGCCGATGCCAAGACCACCAAGCTGGGGGGAGTCTGGATGTAGCCGCACGAAGGGTTTGAACAGGAGACTCATGTCGTCCGGTGAGAATCCGGGCCCGGTATCTGCGACTTCAAACACCAGCTCGCTCTTGTTCCCGGTGCCACGCAAAGAGATGCCGAAGCGCACTTCTCCCTGCTCGGTGAACTTTAGCGCGTTATCGAGTAGATTCTGCAAGATCTGGCGCAGCCGCACCCCATCGGCGGATATCCGTTGTGGGATATTGTCGGCGACTTCAACCTGGAATTTTACGCCCTTTGGGGGCTTCCTTATCCGAACCATGGCCTGGAGATCATTTACCAGTTGGGCCAATTCCAATGGTTTCGATTCAAACCCGGTCTTGGTCGGGGCTATTCTCGACACATTCAGCAGGTCATCAAAGAGATTTTGTAGAAACACCCCATTGTTTCGAATCTGCTGTAGGTTGGCACACAGCTCCTGATCGGTGGTTTGGTTCAATGCCAAATCGGTGTATCCTAGAATGATACTGAGAGGCGTGCGTGTTTCATGACTAATGCTGGCGATAAAGGCATTGTTGTTGCCATTTTCTTCAAGCAGGCTGGCATTCGAACATTCCAGCGAAAGCGTTTTGAGTTTCAGTTGGGTAATATCCCACAGTATGCCTGAAATGCGTATTTTGCCATCAGACCGGTAAACACGGCGCACACTGCGCACGTCGAGCCAGATGTCGCCGCTGTCGTCGGTGCCATGGCATTGCACTTGTAAATGCACCGGCAGGCCATCCCGGGCACAGGCTTTTAGGCTGCTACGCAGCAGTGCGCTATCGTTGGGCGCGAGACACTGGAAGATATCTAGCTCAGGAGATGGGGCATTCTCGTCGGCGGTTTGTTGATCGATGCGGAGAGACATCCGATCGGGATCCCAGGACCAATAAGCGAAGCCGGTCTCCGCGAGTGACCAGAAGGCCTGCTTGGTTGCGGATTGGTTCATTTTGCCCTCCCAGGGATTAGGCTTGATTGCCAGTGATTGCGGCGTATTCCATTGCCGAACGTTCCATCTGGCTCGCGCATCGACAAAGCATCCAGGAATCATCCGGTAGTGCAATTGGACATTAGGCTGTGTAGTAACTCCATAACATATGATAATTACTTGAAAAAAAGGACCGACTATGGATAAGCGATATGAATGATGACGGTCCCAACTGTTTGGTGGAGAAATTTCGCGGATATACCGAACTGGACACTTGGGAAGCGGAACTGCTTAATTCACTCCAAGTAGACGAGCAGCATTTTGAACACAATGCATTTGTTCACGCGGACGGATCGCGCACAGTGCGTCTATACGTCGTTAGGTCGGGTTGGTTTGCCAGTATCAGGGATCTCGCCGATGGGAATCGGGTAGTCCTGGAGGTGGCATTGCCTGGAGATGTTATCGGACTGCGTGATGTGACGTTTCGTCAACACATGACTGCGCTTCAGTGTCTCAGCAAGCATGGGATCATCTGCCCGTTCTCCAAGGTGCATTTGCACGAACTGTTCCGAAAGTCGGTCAAATTAACGGAAACGTTTTTTGCCATAATGTCGCGCGAACACGCGCAACTTGTAGAGCGTATGGTTACGGTCGCCCGACGGGATGGCCTTCGTCGGCTAGCTCATTTCATCATGGAGACGGCGGTAAGATTGGAGGGCATCTGTATCGATGTCAAAAAAAGCTTCGATTTTCCTGTCGATCAGGTGGATCTTGCGGATTTGACCGGACTGAGCCCGGTGCACGTTAGTCGTTGCATGACGGATCTGCGGAACCGCGGGCTGGTGAGGTATTCCCGGGGGCTTATGCACATTACGGATCGAGAGGGGCTAGCCGAACTGGCTGAGTTTAATGATGCCTTTCTCAAGCCAGATATTCAGTGGCTGCGCGCCATCGACATTCCCGATTAATAGGAGACAACGCGGGTTCCAATACAGTCATTTGGCCGCTATATTGTTTCCATCGGTGCGCTTGCCGATACGGGTTCGGTTTGACCGGTCCGCCTTGAGATCAGCCGCAGCTGCTAGGGAGCGGTGTGGGGATGAGCGGGGGGTTGACGGGATCCAACGTTATCCTCCACCGAATCGTTTTCTGCAACGATTGAATGCCGGCAACACGCAATCATTGGTCCGCGGTTGAGATTGCGGGTGGGAACCGCCATATGCGCCATCGAATGGTGCATTTGAACCTTTTTTAGGCGGAGCAGGTGTAGCAGAGGTCTGGTGGATTACCACCGGGAGTTTGCAATCGGCAGGATAATGACAGCGTAAGCATTGCCTCATGTTGATGTGCTGTACGCGGGTGAGATCGATACTGGAACGACTATTTCGTAACCATAAGACCGATACCAGGAGATGGGTCTGTGGAATAATTCGTCTTGAGAAGGGTTGCTCCAGCACCCAAAGCCACTCTCCAGAAGATGCTGAACGCAATCCAGAAGCCTGTCCAAACGCCTGTGATATTCACTAGGCGTGAAGATCGCGCGGAACAATTAGGCACTAGGTTGGAGTATCGATCTTTTCGGGCAGGAAGAGGATCACCCGAGCACCTCCGGTTTCGCTGTTTTCGATGGTGCACCGACCTGACAACTCGTCAATGTATCTTTTGATCATGGCCAGTCCAAGCCCGGTACCGCCGCTGCGGAGCGTATTGAAACGGCGTATTCCCTGTTCGATTAGCGATTCCGGAAATCCAGGGCCGTTGTCTTCTATCACGATTTCAATGCCGGCATCACTGTTAACAGTTTTTACCTGGATGTTTCCTCCCTCCGGCATCAACGCTTGTTGTGCATTCAAGATGAGATTGAGCAACGAACGCCGCAGGCCATTGACAGGCAATGAGCAGTATATTGGCGCCTTCAGGTCCACATCTAGATGGACGTTCTCCGGCATCTGATACCTTAGAAGTTTAACCAGATCCAGGATTAGCGCATTCAATTCGGTATCGCTGTGGGGCTCGGGATTGTATCGTGTGCTGTTAAGCTGCTCCCGTACCATCACAGTTAGACGATCCACTTCGCTGATAACCAGACCGAGTCTCTTTCGATAATCTTCCTCTTCGATGTCGGCGCGAAGTGAACTACATGCGGCATGGATCGCAGCAAGCGGATTGCGTATCTCATGGGCAAGCGTAGCGGCCATCTCTCCCATCGCTGCCAGTCTCTCGGTGCGGCTCAGTTCCGCTCGTTGTATCATCAATTGACCGATAGCCGAGGCAACCCGGCGTTCCATCTCTTCATGACGCTCGGCGTGCGCGCGTTCTAATTGGGCGAGTCGGTTGACCAGAATATTGTAGCTTTTAAAGACAGAGTCCAGCATGCTGTCGGCGTCATCCATTGACACCGGTGAAAAATCGCGGTGTGAGAGTCTGCGCAGAAGCTTGGAAAGCGCGTACACAGGTCGTAGAACCCTGTGGTACGCGAGCCATGCGAGTACCGTGAGCATTAACACCAGAATCAGAATCACCGCCGACGCGGTATGGGTGAGCGAGGTGATATTTTCTTGAGCTTTCTCCAGGTCGTCCAGATTCTGTCTCACCTGTCCCGAAAGAACTTCTATTGACTGCAGTATTCCCTGCTGTATTTCTGGATCTTCCTGGGAACTGTCAGTCGTTGGCTTGTCCCGGTTGACCAGTTGTAAGAGTTGGGTCTCGACCTCCGAAAGCGCCTCTGTGTCCTGTTGCAGTGGAAGCAGGCGCCGTTCGGATTCGAACGACAGAACGATCGCTAACCCGAACAGCAGTATCAGGGTGATTACGATTAATAACCCGATAATCCGTAGTGCCTGGTTGAGGTCGACGAATTTCGTGGCTGTCATGGGTGTATATCCTGGAAAAAGTTTACCCAACAATGTGCTAGTTTGCTGGCGGAAGAATAGCTGGCGCACACAAACCGACGGGAAAATCGAACGCAAGTTAAACTATTCCAGCCGTTAAAAGATGCGGCAGCCGTACTAAAACTAATACACCAACCGATTGTAAAGAGCGCTGCCAGCATGCCCGGTTTTGAAACGATGTGCAACGCCGCGACTAATCTGTGGCTGCTTTTGTTCGATAGGCACAGCTCGAGGTTTGCTTTACCGGTCGGTACAGAATCAGCGCTGTCGAATATTGGCCTGGAAGTTGCTTTTACAATTAATGGTTTCTTGGGCAATAGGCCCAGGGATGAAAAGACAGGTCGGAAGTATCAAGGTGTTTCTTCGGACCTGTCCTAGCGTATTGATGGCAATGCCGAAGTGTTTACTTTAGGTTGGATCCCTGCTCGTAATGCCAGACCTGCCGACCCCCGTCGTAATAGCATGAGTTACGGGCAGTGAAAACAAATCGCCTTGAGACTCTGCGGGGGTATAGAGGGGCGGCATTGACCGGTCGATTAGAACGAGTAGAGAGAAGTCTACTGCGAAAATTACAGCTCGACAGTGTGGGATCCGTTACCGAACTTACGGCATAACTGAATACCCGGTGCATTACAAGTTAGCCGGAGTGCCGATCGTTGTATGCAAATATGAGTAGGGAGGGCCGACAATGAACAGTGTATGGTGGTTTCTGCTGGTTGGCGGGTTACTGCTGGTGATGGGCCTCCACTCCTCCATCATCAAACGCCTTCCGATTACTTCGGCGATACTCTACCTCGTGGTTGGGCTGATCTTGGGGCCCACGCTGTTGGGTACCTTTCACTTCAATCCATTGGAACAGTCGGGACTGCTAGAGGTGCTGACCGAAGTGGTGGTATTGATATCGTTGTTTTCCGCTGGTGTGAAGATGCCTGTCCCTGTATCCCTGCCACGTTGGCGTACACCGATTATATTGGCGACTGTATCTATGGCTATTACGGTCGGATTGGTCACCGCGTACGCCTACTATCTACTCGGATTGCCGCTAGGTGCGGCCGTTTTACTCGGCGCCATCGTCGCACCGACCGATCCGGTGCTTGCTACAGATGTACAAATTCGACATCCAGGTGACCGTGATCGGTTGCGCTTCTACTTGACCTGTGAAGCAGGAATGAATGACGGCACCGCTTTCCCACTGGTGATGCTCGGACTGGGGCTGCTCGGTCTGCACGAGCTGGGTGAGTTCGGTGTTGGTTGGATGATGTTCGAGGTGCTTTGGGCTACCGCGGCAGGTATTGGCACCGGGGTTGTTCTGGGCTGGTTACTCGGCATCCTAAGTTATCGGCTACGTACCAAATCGGGCGGAGAGGAATTGATGGACGATTTTCTCGGACTCGGACTCATTGCGGTGGTGTATGGTGTTAGTGAGCTTATCGAAGCCTGGGGTTTCCTTGCGGTCTTCTTCGCCGCGGTTTCCCTGCGCCAGACCGAGCACAATTTGATCCGCGCCACGGAAGTGGAGTGCTGTGCACCGGAACCGGAAAATCCGCATATGCTGAGCACAACCGGCGATAAAGGTCAGCCGCCGCTGCCGACTGTCAGCGAAGGATCGTTGATCTTCAAGGAGCATATGGAAAGATTGTCGGAATTGCTGTTGGTACTGCTGGTAGGCGGCTCGCTGTTTATCGACTCCTGGAGCTGGCGGGCTGTCGGCTTAACCCTATTCCTGTTTCTGGCTGTGCGCCCAATTAGTGTACTGATGGGATTATCCGGTTCATCCGTGCCCTGGAAAATTCGTGGATTGGTGGCTTGGTTCGGTGTCCGTGGCATAGGCTCGCTCTACTATCTGATGTATGCCATACAGCACGGCCTTCCCGAAGGCATTGCGCTGGAGATCCTCCATTTGACATTGATCGTGGTGACACTCTCCATTCTGATCCATGGTGTTAGCGCGACGCCGCTGATGAACCGCTTTCGCGCCACGCCAGACCAAAGCAAAAAGGTGGGTGTGGATGTTGGGCCAACGGCAGATTAACGCAGACTCTTAGATTTTCGGCTCGGGATCCAAGCCATGCTTTTCGATTCGGTAGCGTAATGTCTGCCGACTGATACCGAGAAGCTTAGCTGCCTTGGTGACATTGCCCTGCTGTCTAAAGAGTGATTCTTCAATCAGGCGGCGTTCCATCTGATCAAGTGAGATGCTTCCATCAAGGGGAAAAAAGATTCCGTTCTCATCCCTATGAGGTTGCCGTTGCGGCGCTGTATTTAACTGCAACCACCTTGCTTCAAGGGTCGGTCCCCGAGATAACAGCACGCAGCGTTCGATTACATTGCGCAATTCTCGGACATTGCCGGGCCATGAGTAGGACTTCAACTGGGTCCAAACATCCTGTGGAATGTGGGTGATTCCGGTTTGGGCTCGTTCATTGAATTCGTCGACGAAGCCTTTGACCAACTCTTCCAGATCTTCAGGTCGATCAGCGATACTGGGAAGTTCAATCTGGAATACACTGAGCCTATGAAAGAGATCGCTACGGAAACGCTTATCGGCGACTTCTGCCTCTAGATCGCGGTTGGTGGCCGAAATGATCTGTACGTCGATGTTGATTTCCTGATTGCCGGCCACGCGGCGTATCTTGCGATCCTCAACTGCCTTGAGCAGCTTCGCTTGAAGCGCCAAGTCCATCTCGGCGATCTCATCGAGAAACAGGGTGCCACCGTCTGCCTGTTCGAACAGTCCCTCACGCCGTCCCTTGGCACCGGTGAATGCCCCGGCTTCATGGCCGAACAGCTCCGACTCCAGCAGCTCGCCGGGCAGTGCGGCACAGTTTACTTCCACCATCGGGCCTGCGGCGCGGGGCCCGGCGTAGTGCAGTATCCTCGCGACCAGACCTTTGCCGGTACCGGTATCGCCACGCAACACCAGAGCGCTGATGTTCGTCTGTGCGATCTGCTGAACAATCTGACGGATCTCGACAATACGGTCGCTGTGGCCGATCAACCGCTCTATGCCGTATCTTGCTGCCCTGCTGGCAACTTCGTTCGACAGGCGCCGTTGCGCCCGCGCACTGCGAGTAGCACGCTGGATGGCCATATCCAGACGAGCGTCGTCTACGGGCTTTTCGAGAAAATCATGCGCACCGAGTTTGAGTGCCCTTACTGAATCCGAAATACTCCCGTATGCGGTTAACAGAATCCATTCACCGATCGGTTGGTTCTGTTGCTTCAGCCCCTCCAGCAGATCGAGGCAGTTACCATCGGGCAGAATCATGTCTGCCAGCACCACCAACGGCCTCAGCAGTTTGTCGTGGAGTTGATGACGGGCGCTGCGCACATCGTTGACCAGAATGACTTCCCAGCCCTGCTTGACGAAACGCCGCCGCATCTCGACTCCGAGTAAGGGTTCATCTTCAATGATCAATAACGTGTTAGACATGGGGGATATGAAGATTCCGGTATCCAAGTTTACGGGCCCGCTGGTTAGCGACCGCAAAAATTCGATTAGCCTGTGAATGCAGTGTACTTTATCCCTTGTGCTGCCGGTTATACAATTGTTCGGGCGTTGCTGTATATTTTTCCAGGGCCGGTAGCGCAGTCTCTTGGTACACCGGGTTGATGGGAAAATCCGGCTTTTACTTCAGTTACCCCATTCGAAAAAGGTCGGTTTACAATCGTCACTGGCGGCGCTGGAAATCCAACTTACGGGGCTGGTCAGGCCCGGGTGGGAGACCTCGTCTATTTGAAGATCAATGATCCGGTGGTAGATAACTTAGCAGGATACTGCTCAAATGCTGGGTTTGGCGACCTAACAATTACTTGCTATGGGGTGAGAGAAATGCCAGAAAGATGGTTGCAGATAAAAGGCGATCCCTCGATACGCGCGCAGTTGTTTCAGCAACAACGAGTAGAAAGCTTATTTGATACTGAAATTGATCACGTCCACGAAATCGTGTACGCGTTGTTGGTCAATAAAGGTGTGTTTCATACCAAGATACACTATTCATCAAGTCAGCTGACATGTTGGTTTGCTAGAGATCCATTTGTATACGAGAAGTATATACGAGAGGAGGTGCTCGCAAACGGATTTGTGGACCGTTTTCCGGACACCGATCACGCGGGTAGAAAACTATCACTTAACGAACACGAGCTTTCCCTGATTTTTGCAGAGTTCAAGCGACTGAGATTAAGCGACGAGACGGTTTATCTTAGAAACGCGGCAGTAAATCTGATCAATGGGATGATAAACATGTCGTTTTCTTGTGATGGTACCCATTATATTGATCAAAAGACATTTCTTAGCAAACTCGAAAACTTCGAAACCGGCTAACCTGGATGTCGCACCCGTATCCCAGCTACTGGGTTGTTAGGTATTGTCAGATTTTTGCGCAGGCATTTAGATTCCGTTAGGGGAGGTTGGCCTCAGAATTTGGGCGTATTATCCCCTTTTCATTGTTTATCGTCGTGCTGGGTCAGCACTCAAAACCGGTTTTCTCAGCTTGAGGGGTGACCGTACAAAGTTTTCCTAATGGGGTTAGGGCTACCACCTTTTGCCCAGTCTATCTTTTGAATGTCCTGCGGCAATCCCTCAATTTTCGACCAGCCACACAGATCATGTGGCACAGCCAGCTGATTGCCGTGAAACCGCTGTTCTGCACCACGTTGAAAGAAAGACATCGGTCGGCTCTGTAATCTTTGATCAACGCCTATATTCTCTCACTCGAGGGGGAGTTATACAGGGGACTTTTCTGACACTCGTGCTTCGATCCCATAGTTTTTAAGCGCTTTGGCATCTGGATCTTCCTCCGGACGCTCCACCATACTGTCTATATTGGCATCCGCGTCGATGAGCGATGCATCCGAAATATGTTTCTTGCCAGTTACCAAAACAGCCTTTGCCTATTTTTTAATGAAGTGTCCAAAGATTTGTGGAAAGTCTGTTCTCCAAAGCGCTGGCGGATTCTGGTTAGCGATGCATGGTCAGGAATTTGACCACCGAGATTAAGCTCGCCTGAACCAGCGATATGCTAGGTTCAAAAAGAGTATCGGCATCTGCCTCGGCCCCCCCGAGGCGGGTGCGTTATGAATCTAGAGAACTCGCTTAATGGAATAGATAGCCAGCCAGTCACCCACGCCTTCAGCCTCGTCGGCCAGATTATCTATCTTGTCCACGAAGTAGCGCAGGTGCATCTTTTCGTTGAGTGTGAGCTCCGAGCTGAAGATACTCCGCTTCAGCCGAGTCGATATCTGATCACTCTCTTCCTCGTGTAAACCAACATGCTCGAGATGCTTGCGCGCAGCATCGATATTCCGGAAGAAAGCCCGGGAGGCCATAACCGCCGACTCCATTGTCTTGACCGCACTGGAGACGAGGAGTTTGAAATCCGCCTTATAGGCATTGCCGAACACCGGTTTTTCAACGATGAGGGCGAGAAAGATATCCTCCGTCAATCCCAGCAGAAAATTCAGATCTTCGAGCAGGCTCAATACATCGCCACGGGAGTCGGGGATGAGCATTTTGGTATACAATTGGGTTTCGATTAACTGGCGTAACCGGTTCCCTTCCTGTTCCAGCCTCCGCATCTGTTCCACTTGCTCCACACACTTGTCGGTGAGACCGGTTTCTACGAAAGTGGTAGCGTATTTTTTAAATTGTCTCCCGCCTTCCGAGATGTGATCGAGAAAATCATCGATCATTACCTCCACTTTCTTGGTCTTGCCGAACAAACCTATCTTTATCGTCTTCATTTCAACCGACCTTATTCCTGGTCTTTGGTGGATCGTGGGATCTGGCGCCGGACTGGCACAGCTGGGTGCCAGGGCGGAGGGACAATGCCAGCCATCGTTCGCACTGCCGAGCCCAGATGGGCTAGGACCGACCAGAACCGTGATAGATCAGAACCCCTCACCAACCCAGGGGATTGTCGTTGTTGAATATCGGCTATCGCAATCATAGTGTTCACTTCGGTTCCAACCGCCGCCACCAGGAATGAGGCGGAGTCAACAGACGGTGATAATCGTGGAGTTCCCGGCAGCAGCAATTACTAGCGCTTTTGTCGTGACTGATCGCTACCTTCCCGGCTAAGGAAATCACTTTACGCAACGCTAGTCTCCGCTGGAAACCTGGGTACCCGACGCTTCGAAAAGGCCGTAGAGGTAAGCGAGCTGTTCTTTGAGATGCTGGTTGAACGGCTTGTTCAGCTTGTTGTCCTCTTTGCGTTTCCACTCGGTGCTCTGATCTGATAGGGCATCCGACAGTTGCCAGCGATGCTGAAACTGTCGGCCCGTTAGCCGTTTCACGGCTGCTGCTTGGCCCGCAGTCAGGTAGTCCCTGTCCAGATTCTGCAGCGCGACTTCAGAAACATGCAGGGGAAACAGTTCTGCGGCAGTGATGATCCGGTCCTCCGTTTCACCGTCCAACATCATTTGCTCCCTTAACAGGTCACGGAAGCGCACGCCTCCGATGACCTCACGATCCTGCAACGAAGAGAACTTCTCCATCGCCACGCCCTCTTTCTCCAGGTGTGTGATCACCGCTTCCTCGAGTACATACCGCACCTCCTTATAGACTTCCTGGTTGAATACGTTCTGCAGGAAGAACAGGGCAATAAAACAGAGGATCGCTGCGATGATCGGTGTAGTGACCCAACCCGAAGCAATGCTGCCAAGGGATTTCCAGCGAATGCCCTTGCCACCCTTGAGCAGCCCGATACCGATCACTGCACCTACTACTGCCTGGGAACTGGAGACTGGGATAAGGGGTATGGTAGGCAGACCCTTGGAGGCCAGGAAGTGTTCCAGGGTGATGGAGGAGAAGAGAAACAACACAATAGACTGTGCAATGACCACCACCCATGCGGCGACGGGCGAGAGGGGCATCAGACCTTCACCAACCATCATCATGACCCGCTTGGAGTAGGTGAACACACCCACACCGATAGCTATGGCACCCACCAAGAAGAGCTGCTGTACGGAACTGATGGTAGCTAGGTTGCCGATGCTGAAATCAGTAAACGGGGAGGAGCTGACGAACACCCCCATGACATTGCCAATATTGTTGGCACCAAGGCTGTAGGACCCGAACGCGCCTGCTACGATCAAGCCCAGGCGAGTATAGAGATCGAGGCGCAACAAGTGCAAATTGGCCCATCCGATTGCTTTCACGGTCATTTTATAGAGTAGTGCGCCGAATACGGCACCCAGGATAGGACAAGCCACCCAGGTTCCTAGGATCTTGAATAGCGCCGACATATCGGTGATAGAGCCGCTGAACCAGTTCCAGCCGATGATGGCGCCCACCACCGCTTGCGTGGTGGATACCGGCAAGCTGGCTTTGGTCATCCAATAAACGGTCAGGGCGGCTGAGAAGGCCGCCATGAAGGCACCTGGCAGGGCGTTGAGAGAGCCGAGTTTACCCAGACCGTGAGCGGCACCGGCACCGCTGATTACAGCACCGAGGATCAGAAATACACTACAGATGGCGGCAGCGGTCGTGAAACGAATCATGCGGCTGCCAACCGCAGTACCGAACACGTTTGCGGCGTCGTTTGCGCCCAACGACCATCCAAGAAACAGACCACTGGAAAGGAAAATCAGTACGGTAAAGTCCATATCTCGCTCGTGAAGATGTCAGAGTCTTGTCTTTTGGCAGCGGCCTGCGTCGTATATTCGGTCACAGATCGCGCTTGATGGAGTAGATGGCCAGCCACTCGCCCACGTCCTCCGCTTCGTTGGCCAGGCTGTCGATTTTGTCCACGAAGTAGCGCAGGTGCATCTTCACGTCGAGACCGAGGTCCGATTCGAAGATGTCTCTTTTGAGACGGGTAGAGATCTGGTCGCACTCGTCTTCGTAGAAAGATATTTTGCCCTGGTGGTCGCGTACCGCCGCGATATTGCGGAAAAAGGCACGCCCAGCCAGAACCGCGGACTCAATGGTCTTCACTGCCGTGGCGACCAGCAGCTTGAAATCGTTCTTGAACGGTTCATTGATTACCGGGCTTTCCACGGTAAAGGCGAGGAAGATATCCTCGGTCAAACCCAAGAGAAAGTTCAGGTCCTCCAGCAGGCTCAGCACATCGCCGCGAAACTCTGGAATAAGCATCTCGGTATATAAATGGGTTTCGATAGTACGCCGCAGCTGGTTGCCCTCCCGCTCTAGCTCCCGCATCTGCGCCACCTTCTCCTCCCACCGCTCGCTGAGCCCAGAATCCACAAAGGCGGAGATACCGTGTTCGAACCTTAGTCCTCCCTCCGAGATTCGGTCGAGGAAATCGTCGATCATTCCCTCCATGGCTTTGGACTTCCCGAATAGTGCTAACTGATTGGCTGTCATGTCTTTCAAATACTCAGTTTGTAACTATTCAGCACCGCTGATCTCAATGTGTTCGTGGTGCCAGATAGACGCTGTTTTTTGGGGTTTCCAAAGGAGAGAAGCTTGGCTCCTCCCTTTGACCACAAGCAAAAATTACATTCTTGGGTAGTGATCTAAATAGCTACCTCAGTTTTTCAAGTCCTGGTAAGACTCGACCCGGTGACACACACTAAGGCCTTCCGGGAGAACGGCTGCGCAAACCAGCCACAGCCATCCGGGAATTCAAGGCACGTTATGTGAAATCACTTGAATACTGTCAGGGATACGGAGACTCCCCCCGGGTATACATCCGTAATACAGGCTTAAAGCCCGGTAAACGACCGCTAATAGGCTCGTCAGAAAAGGATCGGTGAGAGATCTGTATACTCTGCAGTGGCATCCCCGTTTCGCGACTGGATAGCTAAGGGTCTCAGGCGTTTCCCGTAATCAACCTGTGAGAGGAACCGATCAGTGGTGCCTTACCAGCCTGTACGGGGTGTTCCGTCCCCTTTGCCTTTCTGGAGGTCGAATCACGGGACGCCGCTTCCAAGAACAGAGCGCAAGCCCCATAGAGGAATACCGCAATCAGCACGGCCAGTGAACCCTCATGTAGCCACGTCGGAGCCAACGCAAGCATGAGGTAGAAAATCAATAATTTGGCAGAAGGATTGTTTTGGGTATTCATCGGTTTACTCCTTAATAATGTCCTTGAATCACTCGAGGCGATTAGCCATGTAGTGAAGATCATTCTGCGAGTCGCCACCAATAACCATATGATTTAAGGAAGAAGTGTCATGGTAATGAGCACGCTCCCTAACAGCGACAATGAAACGTCTCTGATGAAAAATTCCCCCAACACCAGAAGCAGCACGCCAGCAAGTACTGGAGCTATCTTATGGAACCAGCGTTTGAGACTCCGGCACATTTGACCTCCACGCGTTGGGATTGAATCGTTCTAATTAGGACATAAGCAGGTAACGTGCCAGTTCACACGAAAATATAAATGCGTTATTTATCAGATAGATAAAGATATCATTGAGTTGTCATCGTTGATTTTGAGGATGCAGAATACTTTGCTGAGAATATGCAATGATTTCTGAATATTTCTTTATAATCAATGCATTAAATTGTAATCTCGAAGAATCTGAAGCGCAGCAATTGCTGCACCCCTGTTTGAATCAGCGTGGTTAAAACAGAGGTAGCTAGTAACTATCCGGATCCCCAAAGACAGCGCCTATCCGGCACCACGAACACATTGAGATCAGCGGTGCTGAATAGTTACTTCTCCTGCATGAGGTGCAGGCGGCGATTCAGTGACTGTCGGCTGATGCCCAGTAGAGTGGCGGCAATTCCCTGGTTGTTGCCTGCCCGCCGCATGGCTTCCTCAACCAGAAAACGGTCCGCCTGTTTGAGCGTAGGGAATTGGCCCGGGATGACTATGGACGGCCCGGTCTTCGGTGAAAGAGTTCCGTTGCCAGCGGGCGAGTGATTTTTCTCTTTTTTCACCACTTGTTGAAAGCTGTCCATGGCAAGTATCTGTCCCCGGCGATGCTGGGCCATGGCATTGAACACCAACGCACGCAGTTCTCTAATGTTCCCAGGAAAATCGTAGACACTGAGCAACGTGAGCAATTCATCGGATGGGCGCGGCGCGACCTTGCCCAGAGATTGAGCCGCCTCGTCGATGAAGTGTTGCATTAGCAAGGGTAAATCATCCTTGCGGTCGCGCAGTGGAGGTAATTCCACCGGATGACTGGACAGGCGGAAATAGAGATCCTGACGGAACTTTCCACGTCCCATCCGACGGTGTAACTGTTTGTTGGTGGCCGCCACGATGCGGACGTCTGATGTGCGGGCCACGTCCGAACCGATTGGATAATAGGTGCCGGCCTGGAGTAGGCGCAGCAACTTGACCTGAGACGCGGGCTTAAGGTCACCGATCTCATCCAGAAACAAGGTGCCACGGGCCGCTTTTGCGATTAGACCCTCGCGTTCCCTGTCGGCCCCCGTAAAGGCGCCGCGCACATGACCGAACAGGGTGTCCGAAAAGAGGTTATCGTCGAGTCCCGCCACATTCAGGGAAACCAGTTCCCCGGATCGACCGCTCAGATGATGCACCGCCTGGGCGATCAGCTCCTTTCCTGTGCCGGTCTCCCCGGTGATGAGAACCGGCTCACCCGAATCGGCTACCGCCTCCATATAGCGGAACAGAGCCTGCATGTGCCGATTACCCGTAACGATATGAGCGAAGGCCTCCGGGTGCTCGATCCCCTCCACGATAAGGCTGCGGCGCAAAGAGCCGATTTCCTGTCGTAGCTGTCGGATTTCCAGAGCACGACGGATGCTGCTGATGAAGCGACTCTCTTCGACAGGCTTGACCAGGTAATCGAAGGCTCCCTCCTTCATGCAGGCGACGGCGGTTTCGACTTCCTGGGAAGCGGTCATGACCACTACCGGTACTTCGGGGTACTGCTGTACGATCGACGGCAACAACTCGATCCCGGTAATCTGCGGCATGAACAGATCGAGCACGACTACACCTGCCGGTTCCCGCTCCATCAAAGGCAACAGTTCACGCGGGTCACTCAATCCCTTCGCTAGATTGATACCATGGGTGTTGAGCAGGTACTCGGCACCGAAGAGGATCTCCTCCTCGTCATCCACCAGAATCACTGGCAACCTGTTTCGATTCTCCATGGAGATTTCCTCGGCGTTAGTTAGAAACCATCGGTAGGAACACACTTACCTCGGTTCCTTTGTCGGGGCTGGAAACAATCTCCATGCGGCCCGAATGGGCCTGCACGATACGTGCAGTTATGGACAACCCCAATCCAGTGCCATTGCTGCCTTTAGTGGTAAAGAAGGGATCGGTCACTCGTGCCTTGATATCATCGGGGATGCCGCAGCCCTCATCCCTAACCCGTACCCGCACCATTTCCCCTTCTGGCTCCAGAGCCGCGCTAAGGATAACACTTGCAGATCGATTCGGCAGGGCATGCAGGGCGTTCATGACCAGGTTGATAAAAACCTGTTCTAGCTGCTGGGTGTTGCCCCTCACCGCCGGCAGGGAGGATGTAAGTTCCAGTCGACAGTTATCAGTATGCTTATGGATCTGACTCTGCAATATGGAAAGGGTGGTTTGCAATACCTCCTCCAGATCCACTTGGTGATCCAGTTCCCCGTGGTCGGGCCGCGCCATGTGTTTGAGATTACCCACGATATTTTGAATTCGCTGGGTGCTTCGAACTATTCCCGCCAGCAATCTTGGCATCCCCTCCAGGGCCTTTTCCACGGGAACGCTGCCTACCGTGAACTCCCCATACTCCTGGCGGTGGTGCTCGAGAACCTTGAGGATGTCCCCCCAACTGCGGGAGAGGATGGTCGCATTGAACTGAATGGCGTTATTGGGGTTATTGATCTCATGGGCCACGCTGGCGGCCAGTACACCGAGGGATGCGAGACGGGCGGTACGGATGGCGTGAGCTTCGAGAATCCGCCTCTCTGTCACATCTGTAGCGATGACCATGGCACTATTTACTCGCTTCTCCTCCCGCAGGGGAACGATACGCAAGTCCCACCAACTGGAATTCTCTCCGGCATAGCTCAACCCGGCAGGCTCTCCGCTATGGAAGACTTTATCGAGTACCTTGCGAAATTTTTCCTGAGCACGCTTTGGTATGCATACGATTTCACGATCACCATTTCCGGAGGCATTCATACCGCCAGGCAAGGGGCGGTTGACGATCAGCGGATAACCCTGGCGATCGACCGTCATGATGATGTCGGGTGATTGATGGAACAGCACCCGTAGTTTTTGTTCCGAGTGCCTGAGTTCTTCCTCGATGCTCATGCGTGCATACATTGCTGCGCGTGTGTGGTGAATGAACAAGGTCATGATCAGGGTCAGGGAAAGTCCTCCAGCCAGCACGATCCAGTGCCCCTGACCGAATCCTTCACCACTACGGAACTGGTGGGTGGCAGAGCAGGTAATGGACCATTTACGGTCGCCCACATTGAACGTCTCGGTCACTTTCTGGGAATCGGGACGATCCCAGCTATGGTTGATTGTATGTTCGGGAACACTACCGGAGTCGCGGTTGAGTCGACTGTCATAGAAATCCAATAACCGCTCATCGATGGGCGCGGATTCGTCACGTAGCAGGAATTCGACCCCGCGTGGCTCCAGCAGCCGCATAGCTTCATTGGCCAGGTCGGCGATGCGATAAACCCCCACCACGAATCCCCTCAGGGCGGCACGATGCTCCGTCTCATCGGCCGAAGCAGGAACATCGCTAAAGACAGGTTGAAACGCCATGAAGCCAAACTGGGGATTTATACCTCCGGGAAGAAGGATGCGGCCGCTTACTACCATGTCGCCACTCGCCCAGGCCCGCTCCAGCAAGGTACGGCGTTCAGGAAAGGCGGCCTGATCGGAACCGAGGACGAGCTCTCCGTTCTGATTAGCCTGCTGAAAACGGACAGGGAAGTACCAGTCTCGCGCGCCTGCGCGTTGCACCGCTTGACCGATGGGACCTCTGCTGGGTTCGGTGATACTGTAACCTGGAATGTCCAGCGAAGTTTCCTGCTCATATTGCGCGCGTTGATTGGCTTGGACCAACGGTAACCAGCCAAGCGACTGAATCCCTCGGTAACGGCGAAACAGTGCCTTGGTAAACTGGTCAAAGGAGTGGGAATTCACTTCTTCGCGTGCCTTGAATAGGTCGCGTACCGATCGCACTGCGTCCAGACCCTCTTCGATACCCTTTTTCAATGCCCGGTTACGATCTTGGGCTACCCATTCAAATTCAAGCTGGTGGCGTTGACCCAGTTCGCTTCTGATTATCTGGAAGGCTGTAAGAGAAAGTAGAATGCCTGTGACACATACCAACAGGGCAAGCCAATGGCGTTTGATTAGGACATAAAAATTGTCAAGCTCGGTCAGGATGTGCATATTGTCAATTGGAAACAAAAATCAGAATTGGTGACATCCCCACGGGATTCTGCCTGGCTCTCCCCTTTAGTCGCAAGCGAAAATCGCGTTTTTGCACAGTGATCTGGATTGGTACGGTATTTCAAGCGACACTCGACCCATCAATACATCAAAACGACTGACGATAACAAAGTACAATCGATAAAGTCTGTACACCACAACGGACTCACGTTCTCTGTTGGATTTAGTAGCGCCAACAACCGGACGTGATCGAACGTTTCCAGAACGAGTTGGCACCGTATTTTAAAATGTAGAGTAAGGGCTGTTGTCGGCGCTTCCTCACATTGGCGAGCATGAACTGGTTTAACGTATCCTGCGGGAACATCAGGCGGCTATGATGTCTGGGTCCGGGCCGACATAGAAGACCCAATTATGGATCGAAAGATAAATGGGAGCTTTGTATTCCGAGCGATCACCTAAACCTAAGGGAGCGGTATGCGTTTGTCTTTGTGAGTTAAGCCATCTTCAGGTATACATCCGATGTGAGCGACTACCTTTTGTAAGGTGCTCACTTTATTAGGAGATGCGGTCCAGCATACGTCGGTTATTAGTTAAAAGCGCCCAACTCTTACCAACTTGAAACCAAAGAATAAAGAAGGATTCTTTGGTGAGTTTTAAATAGGTCATAAAGTCACCCGGTAACTTCGGCTCGGCGGCGCAGAGGCTGTGGTCCATGCCTAGACTATTCGCTATCATGCTACAGCGTGCCAAATGGTAGCGGTTACTGATTAACACGGGATGGTGTTGGTACAGGGTGCGCGAATTGCGCAGATTTTCCAACGTATGTTGCGATTGCTCTTCAAGGTAAATTGGTGCGTCAGTGGACAGGCCACGACGCCACAATTCATTTTGTCCCATCGCTGCTTCCGAAGGCTCACCGAACGTGGTATGGCCCCCAAGTAAAATCAGTCTTCGCGGTTGCTGGCGGAAAAGTTCGGCTGCTTTTGCCAGTCGCAGCCTGTATTCGCCGTCGATATGGCCATTCCGCGAGCGTTTTCCGAAAACGAGGCATTCACTGCCGGCAGGAGCATCGTCTGTCGCCCTTTTGGCAGCACGGTAAACGTAAATGAGACTTGGCAACAGCAGCAAACCAGCACTGGCCGTCAACAGTACACAGGTCAACATCAACGTTTGGATGCCATCCCAGTTTACCTGGCGGTTGTATCGTAAAGCGTGTCGAATCATGGCGGACGGGCACTGAATGTCTCCAGTGCCCGGTACATGGATCTAGATTAGAGAGTATTCAATTGAACCTGTATTGCCTTATGCAGGTTCTGGATCCAACCATTGTAATTACTGTGAATTTTCGTGCCGTCATAGCGTAGGTTGGTACTGTCGTTGTAGAGAATGCTGTAACTCGTGGGACTATAGGGGATGTCTACCTTGGCAACATGAGAGCGAAGGTGGAGCGTACCCTCCAACCGATCAGGTCCCGCGTCTTTGATGTTCCAGCCGAGAGTGCCGCCGGCGCGAATGATCGCCTTGCGCACATCGGCTGCGGATACGTTAGCGATATTGGCGACAATCGACGCATTTTCAACGTTGTAAACATCCGCCTGGTGTGGGCAGCCGGTGAGGGCCAGTGTAACGATTGCAATACTCAAAACGGCTAAGAGTTTTCCTTTCATAGGTGATATCTCCTTGGAAGATGAGTGGCGAGAGTACTACGGTGAATAAATCGTAATCAGGTGGATCTCCAAATTATTTCTACCAGCCCGCTGGGGTTGAGCCCGCTGCGGAGCAGGCGGCCAGCGACCATCAAAACGATGCGGGTAATGTCGACTACCGGTCTGAAATGGCTTGCACGGGCCTGTCTCGGATAGTAGGAAGAAATGGGAACGGTCTGAAATTTTAGACCCTGGTGAGCTGCTTCTATGAGAAATTCACTTTCATAGACGAAACCATGCTTTCTACTGTGGTCGATTAAAACCTGGCCGGCGGCATGGGCTGGATAGAGGCGAAACCCAGACTGGCTGTCGCGGATCCGCTGCCCCGCGGCCCACGAAATCCAGAAGTCGGCGAAGTCGTTGGCTCGTCTTCTTGCTTTGGGGGCATGCTCACGATTGAGAAGGCGGGCACCGATGACTAAAGAGTTCAAATTATTGGAGAACGCCGAGATCAGCTTGGGAATATCAGCCGGCCGGTGTTGACCGTCACCATCCAGGGTAACGATGCCGTCACAGCCGGCTTCGAGAGCAGCGTCTATACCAGTGCGCAAGCTGGCCGCTTTGCCCCGATTCGTTTGATGCCGGATTAGCGTAAGCTGTAGTTCGGCCAATTGATCAGAAGTACCATCCCGGGAAGCGTCGTCCACCACGATTAGATCCAACCCCAAGCCCAAAACATCTTGTGCCAGGGATCGAATGGTTGCCGCTTCATTATATGCGGGAATAACAACGATGATCTTCATATCCCAATGTTTATCCCATAGCCCCATCGATCGAGATTAATTGGCCCGAGATGTAACTGGCCTTGTTCGAGGCAAGGAGACTGATCAGATCAGCCACTTCGCCGGGAGTGCCGGTGCGCTGCATCGATACCAGTTGTTTGACCAGTTCCGCGGGGAAGCTTTTTTCACTCATCGGTGATTCGATGATTCCCGGTGCAACTACATTGACTGTTACTCCACGTGAGGCAAGCTCCCGGGTAATGATTTGCTGGCTCCGTGGAGTCCGGCTTTAGCCGCCGAATGGTTTGCCTGGCCGTGGTTGCCTTTTACCCCGCTAACCGAGGATATTGAAATTATCCTGCCCCAGCGAGTGCTCAGCATTGGCAGCAGGATAGGATGGCCGACATTGTAAATTCCGTGAAGCGAGACATCAATCACTTGTCGTCACTGTTCCGGATCCATCCCGGCAAGCGGTGCGTGATTATGAATGCCGGCATTGTTTACCAGCACTTGAACGGGGCCCTCTTCCAGGATCGCCTGGATCGGCACTCAGGTAGTGTTACCATCGGTGACATCAAAACAGATTGTCTCAGCAGAACCTCCAGCTTGGGTGATCCACTTCACCTTTTCGTTTCAACTCGATTGACCACCGTAAGTCGTGCTGCGGCAACTAGCTTTCCCATGACACTGACCTTAATCTGATAAATCTGGGTTGCATCGGACGAAATCAACTTGATGGCTTCAATGATGAGTGGTTGTTCCACCTGGTCGATGCGATCCGTGTAAAATTTCGCGTCACGGACCGCAGCAACATAGCCCTCGCTGATGCACATGCGTTTCTCCCGTGCCCATAAACCACTGTGAATCGCCATCGCCTGGGCTCCATATTCCAAAGCATTGATCACTGAAAGCCCTCCCTCGGACCTTAGTGGATTGTTTGCCGCGGAGTGGGATCTGGTGGTGCAAATGATCTGTTTTTCGTCCCAAGCCTCTACACGATCGATCAGACACATCACGCCGGCATGGGGAATCAGCCCGCAAAGAGTTTCCCGGTCGAGCTTCATGCTGCGACCAGATCCAGTATTAGCTGCTGGTTGAGATACGGGATAAAAATCCGGCTTGCCGCTCCTTCAGCGATAGCTTGAAGTAGTGGCAGAGCACGGGCTGCGGGATTACCGAGTCGAATCCGTTCCAGCTCCGGGTTATCGAGTATTGTGGGTTCGCCATCGCCTAAATCCAGATTCAGAGTTGGATTATCGTTGTCTACCTGTATCACCAATGCTACTGCAAAGGCGATCGCCACCGGCACCGAAGCGCTTAGCGGAAATGATGCCGGATGGTCATAGGTGACAAGCAGCACCGGCTGCTCGGTGGATTGAGCCTGCAATGCAGTCTCCAGCATAGCCGCCGGAAAACTTGAGCCGGCTATGGCGAGACTGGTGGATGCCTGTTGTGAGCCCGTCGCTATCGACCAGTAGCCGGCCGGTGCATTGTGTACCGAATTGTGAAACTGAGTGGGGGAGACGGGTTTGTCATGACTGGCTAGGGCACGACAAAGCATGTCACAGATCTTCATGTCACCAAGAGAGGAGGCAAAGACAGTGGCCAATTGACCGGCATCGATGGCAGCGTGATCGACCGCTTGACCGGCCGCCGCCAGCGCCAGTTTTATTGTGGGGGTTGAACGCCTGCGCTCGTTGGCGGGAAGAAAAGTGGGTAACGGAATCATGGTTTCCGTTGGTTGGTAGCGATCCCCCCGGTTTTTCAGCAAAGGTATCGAAGCCCGCCAGCCGTGCAAGCCGGGCCCGATCAAGCCTATGCCCAGTATTCTCAGTGGAATCAATCTAACTTCCCAAACACCAAGCTGCAGTTGGTTCCTCCAAAACCGAAGGAATTACTCATCACCGTCTTCAATGACTGCCATTGGTTTTCAGCAACAACTGCTGTCGCGAGTTCCGGATCGGCCTCACCACGATTGATATTGGCGGGAATCAGTCCCTGTTCCAAACCAAGAAAAGCAATGGCAGCCTCGGTTATACCGGCCGCCGCCAGAGTATGGCCGGTCCACCCTTTGGTGGAACTACATCCAGCATGATGATCGAATTGCTGCAGTGCTTTGTCCTCCGATATATCGTTCAGTTGGGTCCCGGTACCGTGTAGATTGATGTAGTCGAGGTCGTCTGCGGTGATACCTGCGCGCTCCAGGGCCTTGGAGATGGCAAGCGCGGCACCTTTGCCTTCGGGGTGAGGACTCGACATGTGATAGGCGTCACCAGATTCGCCATAACCAAGTAATGCGATATTGGGGCGTGCGGCACGGCGTTCCAGTAGCGCAAAACCAGCTGCTTCGCCAATACTGATTCCTGTGCGAGTTTTTCCCCAAGGCGTACATGCGACCTCTGAGATGAGTCCCAGTGAGTGGAAACCATAGAGTGTCGTGAGACAGAGGCTATCGACTCCGCCGACAACCGCCGCGTCGCAGAATCCTGAATCGATAAAACGATAGGCGGTAGCAAATACCTTGGAGCTGGAGGAGCAAGCGGTAGAGATGGTGAGCGCCGGCCCTTCGATATCTAGAAACCGGCCACAGAAGTCGGTCAACGAATTAACGTTTTGAGTGGTTTCGTAGCGAAAACTGGATGGCAGCGCTTCGGTTATCAAATCTCGCTTGGCGTAGGCATGCTCTGTCTCTTGGATACCCGAGGTGCTGGTACCGAGGAACAGGCCGATCCGCGCTTTTCCATACCGTTGTATCGCCCCCTCGATAATGCCAACAAAACCGTCTTGTTCAAGGCCAATCTGGGCTAGCCGGTTATTACGGCAGTCAAAGTGTTGTAGATCTTTCCGAACCGGTTCTTGTTCGATACCGCCAACCCGACCGATCCAACAGCTAAAATTGACAGATTCCAGGTCGCAATGGGTCAATCCACTTTGTCCTTTGGTGAGGCTGTCGAATACGGCCGCTTTCCCGCGTCCGAGGGCGTTGCTTAGGGTATATGCTGTGACATGAAGCGGGGTGAGGCGCATATGAGGTTTATTACGTAATGTTATCTCGGCTAATGGCTGTGCCTGTTCCCATTCACGTCTGGCGTTCTAGGGGGCATGCCTGTTTCAAGCCGTACCAGGCGTTTCGGAACCCGTAGTTCCAGCGTAGGAATAGTAACATACTCGTACGCACATTCAGCGTGCGTGGGACGACCGGACTCAGGTAGCAGAGCACGTTATTGACTTAGTAATAGTGTGTCTGAAGCCCCTAGGTAAAGCAGTTTTTTGGCTCGAATGCATTAGGGCTCATATCGTATTGACGCCAGTCCTTTGACTGCATGTGCCCTTTAGCCTTCAGCAGCTCGATTAGCTGGGTGCCGGGGTAGGGGGTAGGTTCTGAGATGAGGACGGTTGCCTAATGCATACGGATAACAATTCTCAATACGATGGCTGAATATCGGACTCCCCTCACCGCCAAGCGCGACGATGCAATTGTCACGGGAACTGTTTCCGCGTTACTCAAACATTGATCGCCGAAATATTTTTGCTAGTGAATTCAAACTCGAAATCAGCTGGCATCATACCCGCAATTGTCAGCAGCCCCGAAAGCGGCAAGCTTCACTCACAATGACGACACGGATTCGGAGTTGGCTATTTGGAGGATGGAAAGGATTTGGGGAGCCATGCACGTGTTATTGTCCTGGGTGTAAATTGTTGATTATAAAGGGTCGCCTGATTCGCGCTCTATGTACAATTCCCAATGAAAGAAATGGCGGCAGGAATCGCCAAAAGGGCGGTTTAAGGCGCAACAGATGCATCGATTTATGAATACGCATGCCTTTGGCCGTGCCTGATGGATCTTCTGCGGCGTGTACCACAGTGGGACAGACCTTGATCGCCCGGTTGACACGTTGCAGCAACCAGTCTTCCGAAACCTGAGGAGAGAAATAGAACACCGACTCCGTGAAATCCTGGTCGGTTGGCAGATAACCTTGTTCAACAACCCGTTGTGCCAATTCGGTGCCGGGCAAAATCCGGATGCCGGTAGTGAACATCGACAGCATGTTTGGCGAATTGAGATACCGCTCGGCAAAAGTGACTGTCTCATCTGCGGTCTCCCGGGTCTCCCCGGGTGCGCCCAACATGAAGAACCACATACTACGTATACCTGCTTTTCGCACCAGATGAGCTCCAGCAATCACATCTTCACGCGTAAAGCCCTTCTTCATTGCCTGGAGTACCGGGTTGCTGGCGCTCTCGGGCGTTATCATCAGTGAGTTGAATCCCGCGCGTTTCATAACAGTTAGCAGCTCAACGGAGAGAAAACGCGGGTTGACACCCATGGTGGTAAGGTTGATCTTCAATCCAGAGCGGATGATCGACTCGCAAAGTTCGATAGCGTACTGCTCAGGCAGGTTGAAAACTGAATCGATAAACTCGAAGCAGCGCGGTCCGACACTCTGCTGTACTTGGCGGATTTCCTCGATAATCTCATCAGGGGGGCGCCTGCGCATTGCCCTTCCTTCGATTTTGGGGTAAGTGCAGTAGGTGCACTTCAAGGGGCAGCCCCGTTTGCACTGCACCGGCCAGGTGGCCCCCAATTGTTCATAGCTGCGCCAGTTTTTTACCCAGCGTTGCATCCCCGATGGACCGAATCCCCGGGATATTCGCGGTTTCACCTGGGCTGAATTTTTTTGGTTGCGCACACAGATGCCGTCAATTTCCCAGTACGCTCGGTCTTCGGAAAGCACTCGAAGTAGTGCAGGAAAACTCTCCTCACCTTCACCAAGTACCGCAAAATCGGCGTCGATATGCTGCAGGGCATTGCAGCCCAATATCGAGATTGCCGGTCCACCCACTACGATTTTTGCAGCACTGTGGTTTCGAATCACATCGGTTTGTCGAGCCAGTTCACTAAGATGGGTAAGCAGCCGTTGGTGGATGACATTGTCGATATTGCGAACGGATATGGCAGCTACATCCGGCTGGAAGGTTTTCAATCGCCGTTCCAGACGATTGAGCCCTTCATCGGTTTGCAGCAGGTCAATAAACTCCACCTGATGGCCTGCATCTTCGGTAGCAGAGGCGACGTAGCTTAAGCCGATGGGTGGGGCCGGGAGGAGATCGCGGACGCGGTTTGAGTATGCGAACAGGATCTTCATGTTGTGTTTTTTTCGGCTGGCTCCAGTGTCATTGATAATACGTAACCACTGGCAACGCCTATGACAACCGTACTGCCGATGGCTTTGAGTACAGGAATGTCGGATAGGGCCAAAAGACCGAAGACCGTTACCGTCGAGGCGAAGCAGACAGTGATTGAATGCAGCGTCCGACGACGATCCTGAAAATCTCCATCAGGACGGTTGACGAAAAGACTGTAATCGAGGCTGATCCCTGCCACCAGTAATAGCGAGATGATGTGGAACAGGGAGAGTTGCTGCCCAAGCGCCAGCAGCAGCGCGATATCGATGACGAGGGCGATAGCGACAGGTGCCAGCACTCGGACGACACGAGTAGGTGACTTCAAGGCGGTAAGCAATAGTCCAACCAAGAGCAGCAACCCCCAGCTCAGACGGTAAAGCGCTGCTTCGCGGAAATCGGCGACAAGTTGGCTGACTTCCGTCTTCAGATTGATATAGCGGACGTTGCCTTGAGGGCGGTCATTGATTTCGCGAACGAGCGCCTGGGGGTCATTTACTCCCGAAAGGGGAATCTTCAGTAGCCAGCCGGTATCCGTTTGCCGTAACAGCCCCGCTACTTTGTCGCCAAAAAGGGTGCCGCTGGTCTGCTCCGGAGTCAAAGGAGGATACATTTTACTTTCTTCCACCGCCTTGAGAAATGGTGCGAAGGTCCCCGGTCGAAACGGCATACCCACCATGGCCAGATCAAGATTGCGTCGGAGACTCTGCGCATCCGGAAGCTGTTCCTGTCGCTTGAGTTGAGTATTGGCACTCGGGAGCAGGTTTGTCAGCAAGTCGCTATCGCGGATGACATGTTCTGTTTGCAGTAATTGAAGCCGGGGCCGTATTGCTTCGGCTTGCTGCAAGGCCTGCTCTGCCGATTTGGCGGAAACCGTCAATAGATGGCTTACCTCGGGGGCATTGAGTTGGTGTCGTAGATCGCTATCCCGTTTTATCAATTGCTGGGGAACCGGGCTTAGTGCAGCGAGGTCGTCTTCCCAGATCTGGCTCTGCTTAATCCATAGCCCGGCTAGGCCGAGTGATAGCGCTACACCCAGAATCGCAAGGGTTGGAAGCCAGGTTGGATACTTCCGACGGAGATTGAGTGTTGCGCTGTCAAAAAGCCTTGAAAGGATGTGTGGAGCGCCCCATCCTAAGTTGCCCAGTTCGCGATGAATGCCTTGCATACCAGGTAACTCGGGCAATAAAAAGCGAGTAAACAGCACGGCCGAGGTTATCCCGGCTATCGTAAATAAACCCAACTGCCGTAATCCTTCGAACCCAGTGGTCATCATGACTGCAAAGGCCGCGCAGGAGGTGAGGGCACTGAGCCGCAGGGTAGGCCAGATTCGCTTCAAACCAGCCTTTGGCCCCCCATCATGCCCGGTATGGCTGAATAGGTGAATGGGGTAGTCAATAGTCATGCCCAGCAGGGTGATGCCAAAGGCGAGAGTGATACCGTGGATACTGCCAAACCATAGGATTACTGCGGTGGCACCCGCCAGCATAGCGGTCAACACCGGTAGGGCGCCAAGCAGTATCAATGGCA
>JAGRGP010000111.1 GCA_020445415.1 Gammaproteobacteria bacterium
TTCATGTCGAGGCGATGCCGTGGGTGAACGGCAAGCAGCGCATGACCCGAGCACTGATGGTTACGTTGGCGATCTGGACGCGAGTATTGCCTTGGAAGCAGGTTGCTCAGCTGTTTCGCTGCGCCTGGGGGACGGTGGCCACTGCGGTCGAGGAGGCCGTCGCCTACGGACTTGCGAACCGCGACCTCGATGGGTTGACCCATATCGGGATCGATGAGATCTCCAGAAAGCGCGGCCACGTCTACGTCACCAATGTCTATGACCTCAGAAGCAAACGTCTGGTGTGGAGCGGCGAGGAACGTTCCAAAGAGACGCTCGAAGCGTTCTTCAAGTTCCTGGGACCGGAGAAAACTGCTGCGCTTGACGGTATCTGTTGTGACATGTGGCAGCCCTACATTGATGTCATCAAGGAACAAGCGCCCCAGGCCGTGCTGGTCTTCGACAAGTTCCACATCGTGCGTCATCTGATGGAGGCTGTCGATCAGGTTCGACGTGACGAAGTGCGAGAGAAGGGGGCGGCGCACAAGGCCCTGATGTACAAGACGAGATTCATCTGGCTGAAGAACCCCTGGAACCTCACCGAGGGCCAAGCTTTTCGTCTTGGTGAACTCGAACAGCTCAATCTCAAGATCAACCGCGCCTATCTGCTCAAAGAGTTGTTCCGTCATTTCTGGGACTACACCTACGCTGGCTGGGCCAGGCGGTACCTCAAGCGATGGTTTTGGTGGGCCACCCACTCTCGGCTCGAACCTATGCGTGATTTTGCCTGGATGGTGCGTCGTCACGAAGAGGACATCCTCAATTACTTCCGCATGCCGATCGATAACGGCACTGTCGAAGGATTGAACAACAAGGCCAAGCTCGTCATCCACAAAGCTTATGGATTCCGAACTGCAAAGAACTACATCCGTAATCTTTATCACTGTCTCGGCGACCTTCCTCTACCCCAGACTGTGCATACATTTGTGTGAGGAACCCAAAATGGAACTATTGGAAGCTTTGGAACTTTGCATTAGAAGGAATTACATCTTTTACAATAGCTCCGCTAAAAGTTGCCAGTTATTTGGGGCTTGGCGTGGCAATGGTTTCTTTTATCTACGCAATTTGGATAATTTACAAAACAATCCGCTTCGGAGACCCTGTAGCAGGCTACCCATCGTTGATGGTCGTTGTGTTATTTCTCGGCGGAGTTCAGTTAACAACTCTCGGCGTAATAGGTGAATACGTAGGGCGAATGTTCAACGAAACAAAGAACAGGCCCCTCTATTTCGTAGAGAATTACTGGCCACCGAGATAGAAAACAGAGCTAGATATATTATATTTCATGACGATAAGGATTTGGAATTTGACACACGGCTTAGGAAATAGTTAGCAATTCGGCATTTCACATAACGAGTAAGCTGAAGATGCTGGTGCATTTTGCTTGAGACTACCTCTACCGCGGCATGAGAGATCTGCTCTCTTTGTAACTTGCTAAGAAGAAAAAATGCTCGTGGAAACGGTAGCCCAGACATGCTCGCGGATAAGGTCTTAAATAAATTAAATGAAGCATAGAGCTCAGCATGTAGAATCAATTCACTCAAGCCTAGCGGTTCAATGCAGATCGAGTCGATATCCGCGAGGATAAGGCTATCATCAAAACTAACTAAATTTTCCCGTAAGTCCCCCTTAAAGCCAAGTGCGACCGGAAAATCATCACTCAGCAACTTATTTAGTTTGGGTGTCAAGATTACCGAGTCGTGAATGGTTCGAAGAAAACCTCGATTATCAACAATCTCATAACATCGGTCGAAAAAAGAATCTGCCCGTATGGCCGTAAGCAGCGTCAATCGTTTTGCGGACTGTAGGTTAGGCAGGTACTCCATCTCGACTTGGTGTCTATTAAGGTCGATACTTATAGGTCGAGGAGAAACAAGAATGTCTTTAAAGGCATCGTAAAAGAAATCGAGTGCTCGGTAAATATAGCGAGTATTCTCGAGTAGATTAGGCTCAGGGTGACCACTGTATCGTTTGACGATACGTGGCTCACGGTCAGGGTTCTGAATCAGTTCGACACATTTATAGTCGTTCTGCTTTAGTGTATCGATTGGCATAGTGATTCATTATTTTGATTGAAAACTTTCGGTCAAGATGGCAAATAAACAGAAATAATAAACAGTCTAAACCATTTCACGGTAACTTAACGGCACTTCAACGTGCGGATTGCGTTAGTAATCCTTTCATACGCATCCCGAAAGTCTTGCTCGTCTTTTCCATATGGATCTTCGATTTCCAAAGGGCCGGTATCGAGTAAAAATCCTATGGAGAAAAGTCTTGATTTGGTTTCAGGAAAACGCTCCAGAATCATTTTTCTGTTTTTTTCATCGAATACCAATATCACATCGCTACCATCCAGCAGCGTCTTGTCAAGCATACTGGAGCGATGGTGGCTTAGGTCGATGCCGAATTCCGATGCGACCCTTACAGCAACGGGTGGTGAGGGACGGTCAACCTGAGCGTGAAATCCTGATGAGCGAATGTCAAGTGATTCTCCGCAAATCTTCTTTACCTGCAGTTCGGCAAAAGGACTTCGGCAGATATTCCCATAGCAGACCATTAGGAGAGACCGAGCTTGACTGATTCGATTTCGAATCTTCCAAGATACAAAACGTCTTACCGGAAGTAATCTATAAAAACGTGATCTTATGGTGTCACTAAGTTTGTTACCGAAAATACTGACAACATCTTTAAATTCATTGATTCCGGGACGGGGGTCATCCAAGGCAAAACTGTCTATGTGCTCCCTAAACAATAATAAATTAAAAAATTCGCCAGCAACTTTATGTAGTGGAGTGGTTGCATGGGAGTGTCTATTCCGAAGTCTAGCCTTTAGGTTGTCACTAAACCAGTAAATATCGCGCTGGAGATTCCGGCTGAATACCGGGACTTTATACTGTTGCGGAAATACCCGCCTCCCCTCGACCAACATCTGATAAAGATAGAGTGGAAAGTCGACACCAGCACTAACCGCTAGGGGGAGGGATCCCCAGAAACGCGCATTTATTTCAATAAATACCCACTTTCCGCTGACCGGATTGATCTTGAACTCTATCATTGCAACCCCGGTATAATTCAGAGCTTGTATCAATTTTTTTGCAGCCAACAATAGATCGGGGTCGAGTGCCGCGCTTTTTCGGTAGGAACTGGCGCCTCCATCTATGGGTTCATGAACACGAAGATGCTGAAAGGCGGTCAGCACTTCGCCGTCCAGGGCTAAGACCTCCACTCCCGCCCCGATCCCAGAGAAATATTCCTGGACCAGTGCACTACCCCAGGATCGATGGTTTTCGACGAATGCCTCCATTTCCGGGACAGAGTGGAGGTGAATGACTTCGCGGCGCTGGGTAAGATTGTCCTTTGCAAACGACGAGGGTGGTTTGGCTACAATGGGAAAGGAAATCCCGTCCGGTAGGTGCGGCGTACTCACTTGCAGATCGATTTCAAACTGCCGGGGTACGTTGATGGACAGGTCTTCGGCAAGCCTGGAGCTGGCTATCTTGTCCATCGATAGCTCAAACGCCCGTGATTCCAATGCATAAACAGCACAATGTTGTGCCAGCGTGTCTCTGTGAATTTGTACTGGGATTACCGACTCGTCATGAGTCGGTATGACTAACCTAAAACGGTGTTTGCTTATTAATTCCAACAGGCTCTGTAGCCAGCGATCCGGGTCCTCTGAATAGTCCGGAATCTGATGAAAACGGGTCACGTAGCGAGAATCCAGCGCGTGATCATTTGCCGGGCACATACCGACATGCACCTGGATACCTGCCCTTCCCAGTGAACGGATCGTGGTGAGGAAGGCACGAATATCTCGCCCGAGCACAAGAACCGTGGGATTATCCCTGGGGGTAGCGACAGTCATTAAAAAACCAGATTATCCGCTACCAGGAAATACAGACAAATTCTAGGGCGTCGAGCATGGCTGTCATGGGACCTAGTTTGGATATTCGGGCTTTTTTTATCAGCCATAGACTGTTGACAGTCTACTTTGTTCATCATCTTTACTTAAATATTAGAAGCTTCAGTTTGGGGTAGAACCGATCGCTAACGAGATATGGCACCTAGTTTAATTTATTTGGATGGCTACAGATAGGCGAAGATTTGACGACCCCTCCCTACCAGGGCATGTTGTTCCGTAAATTCCACTAAAATACTGACCTTTTAAGATAGCTGGCGATCGGGTTAAGGGTGTATTGGGCGCAAATTCTCCGTATAGTATGGCCGAAATTTTCAGTATCAAAGGCGCGACCTTATCGTACCGTATTCTTGTTCGATGAAACGAGTTCTAATTCTTGCTTACTACTTTCCACCTATAGCCGCTAGTGGTTCTATGCGCCCTGTCGGGTTTTGTAACCATCTGATGGAAAATGGATATTATCCTCATGTACTGACGACTGACTGGCGTGATGCGCATCCTCCCGTCGCCATCGATCCGTCATTGGAAAATCTGATCCCGGATGGAGTCCGGATTGACAGATTGTCACATGTCAACTTGTTGAAGGAGCTGCTGGAACTGAGAAGCCGTTTTCGTTCCAAGGTCCATGGTGGTGGTCATGGAGACAGCCCGGAAGTCCCAGTGGACGCTACACCGCCATCGCCGATAAAAAGACTGAAGCGCGACATGATGAACCGTTTATTCCTGTTTCCCGATCATCAGAAACCGTGGATTCATGCGGTAAATCGCCATGTCAAGGGACTGGGAAGGCAAGAACGGCCCGATTTGGTTTTTGCTACCGGAAATCCCTGGTCGGCCCTGATAGCCGGACAGCAAGTGGCACGCTACCTCAGTGTTCCGTTTGTCGCTGATTTCCGCGATCCATGGAGCCAAAATCCCAAACCTCCGCTTTCCGATTCGTTGGGAAGAAAAGCAGTAGTATGGGAACGGAAGATCCTGAAAGATGCTGACTGTGTGGTAGCCAACACCCGTGAATTGGCTGATGCCTTTGCTCAGGAGGTACCAGAATCGTCCAATAAAATTGTTACCATAACCAATGGGTACCATGACGGAATATTTCCGGATGGCAGAATTGCTGAGCAATCCCGCGTAGCCGACGCAAAGATCGAGTTGAGTCATTTCGGTTCTGTCTACGAGTTGAGAAGTCCGATAAAATTGTTACAGGCTATCCAGCAGTTATGGAAAGCGGGTGTAGTTACTAAGGAGGATATACGGGTACGTTTTATTGGCGCGTGGATTGTCGAGGATGTGGCGTGCAATCGGCTTGCGGCTGAGCTCGAAACGGCTGGACTGATAACTCGTGAGCCACCGGTGGCTCATGACGCCTATCTGAATCGGTTGGCGGCTGCTCAAAACCTCTTGATTCTGCAACAGGCGTTTCCACTGCAGATTCCCGGTAAAATCTACGAGTACATCGCATCGGGCCGCCCCATGATCATTGTTGGAGGAGAAGGGGCAACCGCCAATCTAGTGGCCCGGCATCGGCTTGGACTCACCTTTCCAAATTCGATAGACCAGCTTGCGGAAGGATTAAGGGATTTGGTTGAGGGCAAAATCACGGTCTCCTGTCCCGGCAACGATGAGATACACCGATTCAGTTATGGGGAGTTAACAAGGCAACTTGCCGGAGTATTCGATCACTTGCTGCTGGAGAAAACGTAGGACAAAATCGTGATGACTAAGTTATTTATCAACCTCCGGGCAGCAGCCCAAGGTTTGTTTTTCTTGCTGGTATTATTCGCCAGTAGTCCTGTACCGGCTGAACTCTTTGGCGAAGATTTTGCGGATGGTATATTGGATGATACGCGCTGGCAATTGGATCGGAAAAAAGGATGCGCCATGGAGGTCGTGAATGAGCGGTTCCGTACGACGCCAGCTTCGCTGAAAATTCACGCGAATCCCGGTACCCGTTGCGAGATTTTGCCCAGGATCTACGAGACCCTGTGGGCCAAGCAGTTTCGTGAGCCGTACGGGGAGATCCGATGGTATGGCTTCAGTGTTTACTTGCCGGAGGGATCACCGTTTACTGACGAGAAAAATGAAGTGGTTGCCCAGTGGCACTCGTCTCGTGATTTTTTTCTTGGAGAGGATGGTGGACGCGGGCCCCCACTGGCTTTGCGTATCGTGGATGGTAGATGGCGCATTACCTATGGGTGGGATAAAGATTTCGTCAGCACCCCGGGTCCTAAAGCAATCTGGCCACTTTGGTCGGGTGTTGTAGAGACCGGTCGCTGGATCGATTGGCTATTTCGCGTGCGTTGGTCTTACGAGGATGATGGCATGATCGAAATCTGGAAAGACGGCGTCAAGATAGTCAGCCACAATGGCCCCAATGCCTACAATGATATTCGAGGAAACTACATTAAACTGGGATCCTATCACCCGCGTGTGGAGAGAGTACTGTATCTCGATGCGATTAGGATAGGCGATAACACTGAAACCCTGGAGACGATGGCATTAAAACCCGGGAGCAATAGGAACTGATGGAAATCGGAAGGGAACCGATAGCCGATCATGGATATTGAAAACGAAATTATTTCCATTCTAGGGGTCGTCCTACAACTTGACGGTAGGGCCGCCGAACTCACTGGCGAGAGTGGTTTGCTTGGTGTGTTGCCTGAGTTTGATTCGATGTCCGTCATTGCGTTACTTGGTGCTTTGGAGAATCACTTTGAGATTGCCTTCCAGGACGATGAGCTAAGTAGCAGCCATTTCGAGACCGTTGCAACGTTGACCGATCTCGTGAGAAAAAAGCTGGGCCATGGGTAACCATAGGATATCACCGCAGTTTCTTGATGGTCCCAACGGTAGGTTGTTTTCGATTCTTTATTCTCCAGGTCAGGAACCGAAGCAGGCCATGCCGTTGGTAGTTCATGTCCCGGCATTTGCCGAGGAGATGAATAAGTCCCGTCGCATGATCACCTTGCAGTCGCAGCGTCTCTTGCGTCTCGGGTACCGGGTTTTGTTGTTCGATTTGTTTGGAACGGGAGATAGTGAAGGTGATTTTCGAAATGCCACTTGGAGTAAGTGGTGCGATGATCTGGAGTTTATCTACCACTGGGCAGAACGACAACAGCCATCCTGGATCTCGCTTTGGGCATTACGATCAGGGGCGCTGCTGACGATGGAACTGCTGAAGACCCCCCGTCCAGGCATTCGGCACCTGCTGTTCTGGCAGCCAATTCCCAGCGGCGAACAGCAGCGCGTTCAGATCAACCGGCAGTCGTTGCTTGCCACGGGTAGCGGAATTCCTGCACATGCCGACAGTGATTCTATCCACGAGGTGGGGGGCTATGAGATCAGTGGAGAGCTATTGTGTCAACTCTCCGATGCAAGGCTGGTCCGGGAGCCGGGCGATATTCTCATCGATTGGCTCGAGATTACTACTTTAGCGGAAGACTCTCTGCCTCGGGAGTCCAATGATGCCCTGGAGGGGATTCAAAGGCTCGGCGGAACGGTAACGCGGCAATGTTTTCAGGGTAAACCGTTCTGGCATACACCGGAAGTCGCTGTCCTCCCGAATGTGCTAAAGGCGACGGAAGATTGTTATGCCAGACTCATGGGATCCAACATCTGATGGTGTATAAGGTTGAGGAAAAACCCGTCATAATTCCCTGTGAGGGTGACCGGATGATCGGTGTCTTGCATCAACCGGACTGCGCGTCGCACTGCGGTGTGCTAATTGTAGTCGGTGGTCCGCAGACTCGCGTGGGCAGCCATCGTCAGTTTGTTCTGCTCTCTCGATTTCTCGCCAGCAACGGTGTGCCGGTGCTTCGCTTCGATTACCGGGGTATGGGAGATAGCGAAGGTGATATACGCAGTTATGGCGATATAGACGACGACATCGGTGCGGCGGTCGACCTGCTGCAAAAATACGCGAAAATCGACAAGGTGATTCTTTGGGGACTCTGTGATGCGGCCTCGGCCTCGCTTTTCTATGCCTGGAAGGATGACAGAGTGAAAGGATTAATATTGCTTAATCCTTGGATTCGAACTCAGAGTGGTATTGCCCGCGCTTATATTCGCTCCCATTATCCCAAGCGCATATTTAGCCGCGATTTTTGGAGAAAGCTGTGGAAGGGTGAGTTTAGTTTCTCGGATTCGGTACCGGCGTTTCTCGATATGCTAAAACGGGCGGCGAGAAAAACGGGCTGGGAAACAATGACTGATATCGATGACAAGACCTCGGCGGTTGGCATGAGTGACCAGCAGTTGCTTGCCCGTGTTGCGAAAGGGGTTTCCCGGTTTCAGGGAAAGATTCTGGTTGTTCTCAGCGGCAATGATCTGACCGCCGACGAGTTCCGCAATCTTCTCAAAGACTCGTCGAAATGGCGGAGTTTATTTGATCGGGACAACATTGCAGAGGCACAGATTGCAAACGCCGATCATACCTTTTCAAGACTTGTTTGGAGCCACGAAGTCGAGCGGCTAACCTTGAGCTGGATCAACCAGCTATAAACGTACGGAAGCGAAATGATCCAGTGATAGAGCACGCTGTCACACGTTCAAACGCACGCGTGCACCTCTTTGGGGGGTGCGAGTCGGCGGTATTCCAGTTTCCCGGCCGTTCCCGATCATGATGTCAAGGGGGTAAGACTCAATGATCGACTATAGGAAGGGTGGGGCGTTAATGCGCACAATCCTATTGATTGCTTTGGTTGCCGCGGGAATGGCGCTAGAAAATAGGTTGGATGTTGTTTCTTCAGTTTATTCTCGACTTGTCGATAGCCCGAGTGTAGCTCGGCTGGAGATAGACTCCGATCCTAACTTGGAGCGCTTGGCCCAGTCTGGACGCAAACTTCCGGATGTCGAGGCAGTGGGAGGCGATTGGCACCGGTGGCAGGGGATGATCCGTGACGCGGTCTACCGTTACATGGGAGAAACGGATCGACTGGACCAGCCACCGGGAAATCCGGGCAGACCGCAATATCGGATACTTGAAAGTCAACAGCTCGCAGGGGGAATCGAGCGCAAGCTGATCGCTTATGCCTCGTTTGACGGTTCGGAGATTCCGGCCTATCTGCATGAGCCGAGTAACGGGAAACGGTTACCGGCCATATTGGTGATACCTGGACATGTTGGGGAAGGTGAATCCGGGATACAGCAAACCGCAGGCATTGAAGCGTCTTATCAACACGGCGCTGCCAGAAAGCTGGCTGAGGCGGGATACGTTACACTGACCCCGGAACTGCGCGGTTTCGGATTTCTTGGGAAACCGTTTGATACGGAACACCGGATCGTTGCGTACAACTCCCTGATGGAGGGTAAGCCCTATAAATGGACGATCTTGCGAGACTTACACTATGCAATGGATCTCCTGCGTAGTCATGATCTAGTGGATGAGGAAAGAATAGGGGTAACCGGGGCATCTTATGGAGGGGAGTTGTCAGTGTATTATGCTGCATTGGATACCCGGGTAAAGGCGGTTGTTTTTCAGGCCTTCGGCGGCACTATCGGCCTGAGGCCTCCGGTTAAGGGAGACAAGACAAAGCAGCCTCATTATTGCCATATTCTTCCAGGACTGGATACCCAGATCCGGATCGAAGAATGGATGTGGCTTTTGGCGCCCAGGCCTACCCTTGGCATCCGCGGGAGAGCGGACCGTGTTCCGGATCCCGGGGCTGAAGAGCGCTACCGGGAGGGCTGGCGAGGGCAGGGTCTGGTGAGGCACTTTGATTTTCTCACCGTGGATGGAGGGCATGAGTATTTCACCGGCCCCGCAATTGAATTCTTTAAAGAACATCTTTGATTGTAATCGAAGATTTGAACCGGATGATCTCCCTGGATCTTGAACAGATAGATGCTTGGCGCGGGCAACCATAAGCAACATCACCGTAATCTGGGGCCTAACCTATTGATGGTAGCCTTTCACTATCCTCCCTACAGTGTGAGTAGTGGAGTACAGCGTGCCGCCAAGTTTGCAAAGTATCTTCCTCAGTATGGTATCGCACCGATGGTTTTGACCGCGAAGCCCTTTGCTTACGGCGTCAAAGCCGATGGCGGGAAAGGGAGCGATGATGGTTTTGTTTTTCGTAGCTTTGCACTGGATACGGTGACCCACCTCGGGGTGAAAGGCCGGTATCCGGGATTTCTTGCCTTGCCCGATCGTTGGATCAGTTGGTTTCCGGCAGCCGTTGTATCGGGAATGAGGCTAATACGAAAACACCGCCCTCTGGCTGTATGGTCAACCTATCCCATCGCTACCACCCATCTCGTCGCCATCGCGCTCCAGCGAATTTCGGGTCTTCCCTGGGTGGCGGATTTCAGAGATCCCATGGTCGATGAGGTACACCCCCAAGGAAAAGCAAAGCGCCGGCTTTTTACATGGATTGAGCAGACAGTTTTGCAGCGTGCGGATAGCATTTGCTTTACCACTCCCGGGGCGGCGGCCATGTATCGAGAACGGTATCCTGAGGTCAGGGAGGGGCGAATATGTACCATCTCCAACGGGTTTGACGAAGAGGACTTCATTTCGATGAGGGCTCCCGCAAGGAATTCCGACGAGGCGCGTCGTCGGGTATTACTCCATAGCGGAACGATCTATCCCCTCGAAAGAGATCCAACCTCCCTGATTAAGGCCATCGCCCAGCTTAAGGAGAAAAAGCTGATAGTTGCCGACCGGCTAAAGGTGGTTTTACGTGCGACTGGCCACGATGCGTTTGTTAGAGCCTTACTCCTGAACTACCAGGTTGGCGATATTGTGGAGATTGCCCCCGGTCTGCAATATTCGGACGCATTGAGGGAAATGTGCGAGGTAGACGGCCTGTTGCTGCTACAGGCTGGAAACTGCAATAACCAGATTCCGGCAAAGGCATACGAGTATCTGAGGGCAGCGAGACCGATTTTCACCCTGGCTGATCCCACTGGGGATACGGCAGCATTGATGCGGTCGGTGGGTATGACCTGTATTTCCCCGATAGACAACCCAGTACAGATTGAGCGCGGGTTGATGACTTTTTTGTCTCAGCTTGATAAGCCAAGCCTTCCGCTGCCTCAGCATGAGTTGATAACCAGGTTCTCTAGGCGGCATCAGGCCGGTGAGCTGGCCGAAATCGTAAAGTCATTGGGCCGAAACCGGCTACCAAAAGGGATGAGCAAAATATGAAGATTCTCTTCTTTTCTCAACGCTTTCTTTTTCCGATGGACACCGGCGGGAAAATTCGAACCGGTAACATCTTGGCTCAGCTGGGTCAGCTCGCAGATCTAACGGTTATCAGCAACGTGGAAAACGAGAAAGATGCTGAATACATACCACTAATGGAGAACCTTTGCAAAAAGTTTGTGGCGGTGCCGTGGAGCGAGCCCAAGCGTTATACATTGGGATTCTATTTTAGGCTGGCATTGCAGTCGCTTTCCCGCTATCCGGTTTCAGTTTTGAACGATTTTTCTCCGGCACTCGAACAGGCATTGAAGGCCGAATTGACCAACGAACAGTATGATCTGGTTGTATGCGATTTTTTGCAGTCGACGCTTAATTTCCGGGACGTGGAGGGTGTCCCTACACTACTCTTTCAACACAACGTCGAAGCGCAGATTACCCAACGGCACTACGGTAAGGCACAAAACTGGTTTACCCGTTTGTTTTGGGGATTGCAGCATCGACGCATGTTGCGTCACGAGGGACGGATGTGCAGAAGATTCGACGGCATCGTAGCCGTATCGAACGAAGATAAGGCCATTATGGAAAACTGGTATCAGGCCGAAAATGTCCATGTTATCCCAACTGGAGTGGATACAGATCGCTTTAAACCTGACGATAACATTCAGGAGAAGAAACAGCTTGTCTTTACGGGCTCTATGGATTGGCTGCCAAACGAAGATGCGATGGCATATTTTTTGGAATCCATATTTCCCCTGATAAAGGAAGAGGAGCCGGATACGGGCCTTGTGATCGTAGGTCGGCGTCCGACTCCAAAGATCGTACGCATGGCTCAGGGGCGTGGCGATGTACAGTTAACCGGGTGGGTCGACGATACCCGGCCTTACATAAGCGAAAGTGCAGTGTACATAGTGCCAATCAGGATCGGCGGTGGAACGCGTATGAAGATCTATGAGGCTTTGGCAATGAGAAAGGCCCTGGTATCCACAACGGTTGGGGCGGAGGGATTGCCGCTGGTAGATGGTGAGCATATCTACCGGGCCGATACACCAGAGGTCTTTAGCAAGCGAGTCGTAGAATTGCTACGTGATGGACTGAGGCGCAGACAGTTGGGCGAAGCGGCGATGAACTACGTCTTCGAAAACTTTCGCTGGAAGATAGTGGCGGAGCGGTTTCTGGACATATGCGAGCGAGTTACCGCGACCGGGAACGGCCGCTGAGACTTGAATCTGCGTACATGACGATAGGGCCGGGTATTCGGCGGAGCGGCTGGAATGATCAGCGGATAACCTGGGCGATACTCCAATGCGCCGACGGCCGCTTGCTTCGGAGGTATTCGAGGTATTGGACTCTGAATCCGTCGAGCGTTGTTAGTGGATCTGCCGTGGCAGATATGTGACATGTTATCCATTAGCCACTTTACTTCAGAGATCCGCCGGAGTGGGTGGTCGAATGGCGTGGGATCGCGCTTCGGGCCGCCCAGACAGGGATTTGGGGAATTGAACGTGACGTTTGAACTAAGGAATTTTCTATGAAAATAAGTATCTTTGGACTGGGTTATGTTGGTGCCGTATCGGCGGGGTGTTTGTCCGCGGAAGGACATGAGGTGATCGGAGTTGATCCCAATCGGTTGAAGGTTGATCTGATCAATAGCGGGCAAACACCGATCATAGAAAAGGATATCGACCGGCTGATCGCCAACGGCTCTGCGGAAGGGAGACTGCGTGCGACAACGGATGTCAGGGAGGCCGTGATGGAGACCGATATGTCACTGATTTGCGTCGGTACGCCAAGTCAGATAAATGGAAGCCTGGATCTTAGCTACGTCAGGCGGGTCTGTGAGGAGATCGGCATGGCGCTCAACGCGCGGGAGGGGTTCCACGTAGTGGTGGCACGTAGCACGATGCTACCCGGTACCATGCGTAGCGTTGTCATCCCGACGTTGGAGCAAGCTTCCGGAAAAAAGGCGGGAGAAGGCTTTGGTGTCTGTAACAATCCTGAGTTTCTGCGTGAAGGAACCGCGGTATACGATTTCTATAATCCTCCAAAGACCGTGATTGGCGAAACTGACGGTAAGAGTGGCGACCTATTAGCGGAAATCTACCAAGATCTCGACGCCCCGTTAATTCGCACCACGGTTGAAACTGCCGAGATGGTGAAATATACGGATAACGTATGGCATGCTTTGAAGGTTTGTTTTGCCAACGAGATAGGGAATATCTGTAAGGCGGTCGATATCGACGGGCATGCCGTTATGGACATCTTCTGCCAAGACACCAAACTAAACTTATCCCCTTACTACATGAAGCCGGGATTTGCGTTTGGCGGTTCCTGTTTGCCAAAAGATGTCCGGGCACTGACCTATAAGGCACGCAACCTCGATCTCGATCTGCCGGTCTTAAACGCGATCATGCCAAGTAACCAAAGACAGGTTGAACGGGGCCTGTCGATGATCATGAGCGGAGGCAAGAAAAAGGTTGGGATTCTGGGGTTCAGTTTCAAAGCGGGAACCGATGACTTACGAGAGAGCCCCATTGTTGAAGTTATTGAACGCCTCCTTGGTAAAGGGTATGACATCAAGATTTATGACAAGAACGTCAACATAGCCAGTCTTGTCGGCGCTAATAAAGACTTCATTATGAATCAGATCCCACATATCTCGCAGCTGATGGAGGGGAGTATCGAACGTGTGATGGAGCATGCCGACGTATTGGTTATCGGAAATGGCTCCGAAGAATTTCGATCTGTACCGGCACAGGCCAGATCCGGACAACGCGTGGTCGATTTGGTGAAAATCTTGGATCAAAAATCCAGTCCGGGAGTGTACGAAGGGATCTGTTGGTAGATCGGGGAGGGGAATCCATGGACCGAAATCCCCCATAGTCAGAAGCAGTAGTCGCGACTTGATCTGACAGTTACCGGTTTCGATGGCGTGACTGTCAGGTTAAATTCTGCCGAAAAATTTCTTGCTTCCAGATTTGTATTCTGACCGCCGGCGTGTCGCTGCCGGAGTCGGCCAGAAGTATCAATCGATGTCAAAGCGTTGGCATCCATTCGGAGAACCCGCGGTATAGCTCTGGTGTTAGGAAAAGTTTCCGACCAGGTCTCGGTATGTGGTAACCGGTTACCAATAGTTCAAAAGTGTCCCGTAATCTCCCGGTAAGAGTGCACTTGGATGACCTGCTATTTTTTGGGAGAGTCACTGCGGATGACCCGATTACTGGGGTCACTAGCAACTTTTGGTTTACTACCTACGAAGGTATTGTTGGTGATTAGCCAACTTTTCTGGCCCGATTTTCCACCGGATATCTCCAGCATTTTTTGAATACCGCTACCTAGGTAGGAATCGGTAATCTGCAGATGATATAGATTGTCTTCAATTCGAAAAGCCTTTTCAGAATGGGTTATCATGCAGTTTTTGATAGAGACATTTGCATTTCCCCGATTGCCCCTTATTCTGAATGCGATTTCGTTATCAAAGACTTTTGCCCCCACAACCGTGGCTTCGATCTTTTCCTTAAAATTGAATGCCGCTTTGTTGCGGATATAGTTGTCCGATTTCCAGCCGTGGACAATGAGATTCTCCACCAGGATTCTCATGCGCGGGACGGCTTGCCAATTAGATTTCGCCACTTTGGTATCAATGGCATTTTCTCCCGGGTACTGCCTTTCGTGCTCACGGAGATGAGCGGTTTTTTTCCAGCCGGAATTGAAGTCCTCAATTAACGGTCCGGTCCAGAAGTGACAATCCCTTATTACAATGTCATTGGATATCAGCATCCCATTTCTCGCCGGGTCAGTCTGGAAACTGTCACCCGATACGTGATGAATCTCGGTATCCTGTAGCTTTAGCCAGCGGGTGTTGGTTGCAACCACTCCGTGGGCGTCTGCCTGATGTATGAAGGAGCCGCCTAAAAAATGATGGATCAAGGAATTTTGAATCACGATATTCCTCGAATTCTGGATGTCGATACCATCGCTAGTGCCATAGCGCGCAGTTACATGTCTGAGGCTAATATGGGATGACTCCGAAATACGTATGGCATCTCCGGGTTTTTTATTATGATCTACTATAATATCTTCTAAAATCAAATGATTAGAAGAAATATAGACAGATTCAACTCTGGGCGGAAGCCCATCCCCGTATGCGCCGACGACGATCGGACTCGCTTGGGAGCCCGAGTATCTGAGTTCTAGTGATTCGTCCCAGGTGCTTCCCCGTCTGAGCAAAAGCCGATCGCCAGGAAACAGAGGTCTCAGTTTGGCATGATCGAGGGATCTCCACGGTGATTCCGCGGTCTGACCTTCATTGTCGTCGTTTCCTTGCAAATTATCGAGGTAGTAGACTGCTCCCTGGGTGTGACTGGATCCGATAACCAGGAAAAGCAGGATAAAGCGTTTCCAGCGCACAAGGTAACGTAATTGGAAAGTCATGATCGATAGGGGAAGGTAGGATTGAGATGGTAGCGAATTATAACCTTTCTCCTATTGGCCGAGGGAGGCCGGGGAAAATGTACAAAATCGGTTATTGGCAATCGAAAGTGGTGCATGCCGGGACTCCGATGGGAAGTGTATTCTAGAAGGTAATTATCCCTCACTCTGAGGTTATGTTTCGGCATTGTTTTCACTAGGTACTTATAGAAATTGGGTAAGTTAATGGGTATACGAAACCTACTGGTATTGGGCAGAAATCTCGTTGGATTTGTGATCGCCGTTTGGTTAATGTTTTCGGCAAGTATAAGCTCGGCATCCGACGTTCTGCCGCCTATTTCCGAGCCGCCTCCCGTATCGGAGAGAATACTCAGGCCCCACCCCAGATTATTTATCAACCAACAGATGCTCCCAAAGCTGAGGGAGAAGCTGGCGGCTCCGGTCTATGCCGAAGATCTGGAAGTACTCCGGGATAGCAATAATCCAACCGACCAGGCTTTCCTGTATGTCGTGTTTGGAGATAAGACGGCTGGAGAAGCCGCCAAGCGGGCCCTTCTTTCGGCCAAAATACCGGAATGGGGGGGTCTCGAAAAGCGGATTCGGAGTATCCAAGCAGCAGTGATGTATGACTGGCTGTACGACATGCTTTCGCCCAGTGAGCGGGAGCAGGCAATCGGGGTACTGAAAAACATTATACAGAAGGATTTGACGCGTCTCGAGGACCAGGGTGTTCAGTATTATTTCAATGATATGTGGGCGCGGGGCCCTGCTTTTGTGACGGTCGTGGCATTGGCTTTGTCGGGAGACGACAAGTGGGCCGACAAAGTGGTCGCATCCGCTTATCGAGATCCCAAAAAGGCTTTTTCTCCCTATCTGGGAGGTGCGATAGATGCACTGAATACCATAGCGGCAGATACGGGCGGAGGACACCAGGTAGGCATTACCGGGCAGCCTGGAAGCGGCTATGAGTCCATGTTTCTCATCGGCGCTGGGCTGTTTATAAATGCCTGGCAGTCGGCGACGGGTGAAGATATTGTTTCGCGTACGCGGTATTTTGAACTGTTTCCCTACTATCTTACGTATGCGTACTTGAACGTAACGCCATTTGGCGAAGCTGCCCTCCAAACACTGGAATATATTACCGGGATTGCGCCAGAGCAATCTGCATCCTTGGCGCACTGGCTTATTAACCACCAGGGTAGGGCAAAATATGCTCTCGTATTCCGCTTGATATTGGGAGATCTAACCCGCTCTGTTCCCCGCTCACCGGAGGAACTGGCCCTGCCATTGGCAACCTATCTGCAGGGGGCGGACCTGGTAGTATCCAGAACCGGCTGGAGTGAGAATGATCTGTCTGTTTTTATGTTCGCAAGATATTGGGATTTTGCCCGATTTGAACCAGAGTCCGGAGGTGTGTCTATCTATCTGGGGGGAGAACCCCTGCTCGTAAGAGGGATTTTGGGTAAGTCCATCTATGGGCATTACAGTAACAGCAGCCTGTGGATATGGCGCGATGGGAGGATGGCTAAAACCCTGGGACAGGGTAGCACGTATAAGAACAAACTGAACAACCTCGATCGCCACACAGAACGTGCGCTGACTGCTGCTGACGTACTTGATCCAGACAAGGCCGAGTATCGCCCAGAAACGCTCGTAGATTTTTCGGTGGGCGTCGAAGGTGTACGAGCTACGACGCGTTACGAACGATTGTTGAAGCTCGAGGGAGTGAAAAGGGCGGAACGGACACTCCATCACCAGGGCAACAGAGTCCGAATACTTGATGAACTGGAGGCGCCTAAAGGTACTCGTGTTGCCTGGTCGTTGAGATTGCCCGAGGCCCCGGTTATTGATGGTCAAACCATCACTACCAGTAACCTGAAAATCACCCTGCTACACCCAAAGGCAAACGTATACTGGAGTGGAGGTGAAGGAAAGGAATTGCTGGGGCCAAGCGGGGAGTGGCACGGCAGTAACAAACATGGATATACGGCAGGCTACAGCGTTTCGGCGGAGAAGGCCAGCCACTATGGTATTGGGTATGTCTTTGCTGAGCCAGTAGACCAGAGCGGGCGCTACACGTTTGAGGCATTGCTGGAAATCGTGCGCTGACGTTGTTTCAAATTCCTAGCCGAAATTCGGACGGATAGGATATGTGCTTGTATCGGCTACCCGGCCCTTATAGGTATTCTTCGTGCCAAATCTGGAACGTTAATAACGCCAACAGGTTATCAGTATAGTCCTGCTTCATTGCGAAATGGTCATTTAAATAGACACCGATTGTTTTGGAATTAAAAATACCCTGGGCCTTCAAATGTGACTCACCAAGAAGGTCAGTGACTAACTCGCGAAGCTCATTCCGCATCCATGATCCGATCGGCGCGCCAAACCCTTTCTTCTTTTGCTTGAAGACATACTCCGGAAAACGATTTTGAAAGGCCTGTTTTTGCAAGTGGCGAAGTGTGAAGCCCTTTATTTTTAACTGTTCAGGCAGTCTGGCGGCGAACTCGACTACTCGGTGATCGAGGTAGGGTACCCTAGCCTCCAATGAAACTGCCATGGACATCTTGTCGGTAAGCATAAGCAACTGTTCCGGAAGCGATGTCTTTAGATCGAAATGGAGTAGTTTATCGAGCAGATCCGGAGAGTCGCACTCATCGAAATAGTACTGATGGAAGTCTTCGATATCCTCCAGCGGTCCAGTGAGTAAAGAATCGCGATCCTCTCTGAACACGCTGGTGTAGGAGGCGTACTGCTGGCCGGGAGGCTGATCGCTATAGGTTAGGTAGGCCTTGGCAAGGCGTGCCAGGTTCAACAATCGGCTGTTTCTGTCCGATGGAAGCGCGTCAACAATTGGGCGAATCAGCGCGTTGCGAATTGGCCGGGGTATTCCCATAAAGAGCCTATTGAGTCTCACATTCAAGTATCGCCGGTAGCCACCAAACAGCTCGTCGCCACCAACTCCCGAAAGTATGACGGTTGAGCTTTCACGGGCTAACTTAGACACGAGATAGGTCATGATGAACGATGAGTCTGCTAAAGGTTCATCCAACGATCGCACCAGCGCGGGAAAGAGTGTAACCGCATCTGGACGTACCACGATCTCATGGTGATTCGTCTGGTAGTCTCGGGCAAATCTTCCAGCGGCATCTAATTCATTGTGATTTTCGTAGCCGGTACCAAACCCAATGGAGTAGGTGCTGGTATGTTTGCTGCCCAGCTCTCGCATGATATGAACAATAGAACTGGAATCAATCCCTCCACTTAGGAATGCGCCCAACGGCACATCGGATATCATCTGATAATCGATGGCACTAGTAAGAAGGTCGTAAAGCTGCTCGGTAAGTTGCTGGGCTGACGCGGTGAATTTATCCCTATAAGAGAGAGTCCAATAGCGTTTGATTTCAATCTTCTCGCCAGTTAGCAGCATATAATGCGCAGGTGGCAGTTTATGGATATTTTTAAACAACGTGAGTGGTGCGGGAGTGAACCCATACTTTAGATAAGCATGCAGACCACTTCGATTCAATTCGGGCTTGATCCCGGGAAACGACAGAATAGCTTTGATTTCTGAAGCAAATACTACTTTTTCTTCATCGAGATAGTAGTAAAGCGGTTTTATCCCCAATCGATCTCTGGCAATGAGAAGCTGTTTTTTCGGTTTATCCCAAATGGCCAATCCGAACATACCATTCAGATGCTCGAAGCACTCAATGCCATAGTGAAGATAGGCATTCAGAACAACCTCTGTATCCGAGTTCGTGGTGAAGCGGTGACCTCGTCCCTCCAGCACAGGCTTGACGTCTCGAAAGTTGTAGACTTCTCCATTGAATACGATTACTTGGTTGCCATCTTCGGAAAAAATTGGCTGATGGCCTCCAGCGAGATCGATGATGCTTAAGCGGCGCATCGCCAGTCCGACGTTATCATCGATATGCAATCCCTGGTCATCTGGGCCACGATGAACAATCCGGTCGATCATACCTTGCAGACATGGTTCAGCTACATGCAGGGACGCATTACGGTAGTAGATGCCAGCAATTCCACACATACTTGGGTTATCCTTCTGTCGGCGTTTCAGTTATTGCTTTTCGCCCCTAACATGATTCCATGTAATGTGGCGCACACCTTTTATATTGTCGATTATGCCCAGAATCGCCGCGTGACTGACGAAATAGAAATAGTATGGGAGGTAGATCACCTTTGGCATTACGGCACTGTTTCGGTCAAGCCAGTAACCGATGAGCGCCACCAGAAAGCTGGAGAGCAGACATGCGAAAGCAAGGATATACAGCGGATCGTGATCGACCCCGGCTAAGATCGCAGATGCGAGGATCGACAGCAGCAGGAAGAGGCCAGATAACCACCGGATCACCTTATGCGAAAACAGCTCGAATAGAAACCTTCCATGCTGCGTTAGGCTGAATCTAGGCAGACTCTTCAGAAAGGCGCGCCAGCTACGGTTTACGATACGTCGTTTTCTACCGAATTCTTTGGCGAATTCTTCCGCTGTGTCTTCGTAACACACGGCCCGTGGATTAAAGACACCGAGATAACCCTGTGCAATGATTTGTAGCGGATTGATGAAGTCGTTGATATCGTCTTCTGCTAGTTCCCAGAATAGATTCCGCCGTATTGCGTAAATGGCTCCATCACCACCCACCACCGAATAGAAGTCGGACTCCCATTGTTTGAGGGAAAGCTCCATGTTCCAGTAAAGGTCCTCACTCTGATTAGCCTTCGAACTTTCATCCTGGTTATACAGTGCCGCGCCAACCACATACCCTACCCGCTGGTCTCGAAAGTATTTCACCAACTCCTTCATCGCATTTGGTTGATACATTGCATTCGCGTCGGAAAAGACAATGAGTTCACTCTTTATCTGTGAAATGCCCGCGTTGAGTCCCATTGTCTTACCGAGCCTCCGTTCCTGGCGGTGTAATGAGATTCTGGGCTCCTTGGCACTCCACTGAAGAACGATTTGATCAGTTTCATCATCGCTGGCGTCTGAAATCACGAGGATATTCAGGTGTTCAGGTGGATAGTCGATAGCAACCGCATTTTCGAGTTTCGCCGAGATAACATCCTCTTCATTAAATGCAGATATGATGAGAGTGACGCTTGGCCATTCGGCGCTGTATTCGTCAAGCCTGGATCTGTGTGGGCGATATCGAGCGAGTAATGCGATTAGTGGCGGATACAACGCATGAGGATATACGACCAGAAATATACTGATCCAGAAGATGAGTTTAGTAGTAAAGATCATTGGGATGCGCACACGATAACGAAATAGCGTTTAATTGAAGGGGCATCAAAGTAGGAATCGCAACATAATAGTAAGCAGGTGTCACGCGGGCCTCAGACCAGTATCTCACCGGCCGGAGGGTGGCCCAAAAATGCGGTCGGACTGGCACTATACCCATAGGCGCCTGATTGTAGAACACCGATCAAATCGCCAGTGCCCATTCTGGGCAATTGCACTTGATGAGCAATAACATCGAGCGGGGTGCAAAGCGGTCCTACGATGGTTACCTCTTCCAAAGGGCTCTCCCCCATTTTTTCTACTGCGACGACCGGATAATTCTTTCGTATTACCTGTCCGAGATTTCCGGAAGCGGCTAGATTGTGGTGCATGCCACCATCGGTCACCAAGTAGGTAACGCCTCGTGATACCTTCTTGTCCACCACTCGACATATATAGATTCCTGCCTCCCCAACAAGATATCGGCCGAGTTCCAGTACAATTTCCGTTTTTTTCGCCCATGGATAATGGTCCAGCAAAGAGGCCAGGTTGGTTGCTATCGGCTCTACCTTCAGATGAGATTCGCCCGGGAAGTAAGGGATCCCGAAACCCCCTCCAATATTCAACCATCGCAACTTACAGGAGACCTGTTCCAGCAGCGTGTCAATCAAACAAAACGTCCTGTTTTGAGCATCCACGATGGCTTCGGCACGTAGATTCTGGGAACCGTTAAAAATATGAAATCCAAGCAGGTCGAGGTCAAGCTGGGCAGCGCGGTTTGCCATTTCCGGTAGGCGCTCCAAATCTACACCAAACACCTTTGCGCTACCGCCCATCTGCATTCCCGAATACTTCAGTTCGAAATCGGGATTGATACGGATAGAAACGAGCGGGCGGATCGATAGCTGTTCTCCCAACCTGGCGATACGCTCCATTTCGCCTTCCGACTCCAAATTAACGATTACTCCCGAGGCGACTGCGCCCTTGAGTTCGACATCCGTCTTACCGGGCCCGCTGAAGCTGATATGGTTGCCTGGCATCCCGGTGTCTAACGCCGTATTCATTTCCTGTAATGACGCAACATCCAGGCCATCCCCAAGCCCGGAGAGATACTGAACTACTGCCGGCATCGGATTGGCTTTGATCGCATAGTGCAATCGAATCGGTGTCGGGAGTACCGCCCGGAGCTGGGCGATGCGATCGGCTATCATGCGGCGATCGTAGGCATAGAAAGGCGTCTTTCCTACCCGCGCGACCAGCTGAGATACCGGTACACCTCCAACCTGCAGGTGCCTCCCGGCTACCGTAAACTGAGTCATCGGGGCATGCATGGGTCTCTGTTTCACGCTGGCCTTCGTCTATCCTTTTTATCAACCATTGGATTCCGCCCCAGCAACCCCGAGCGGACCTTGCTGCGGGTTCTGGGCGTCAAGCAGTATGTGCCGGTATTGTTCCGACAAGCGTTTGCGATCAAACTTACCGTTCTGGTTTCGCGGTATCCGTTCAACGAAGAGGAGTTTGTGCGGCACCATATAGTTCGGCAGTTCCTTTGCGCAATAGGCCAGTAACCGTGATTCGTCCTGTTCACCTGCTACTCCTTGTGCGATCAGGAGGATACCCTGTCCTAGCTCCCCATGGAGAACACCCAAAACAACGGCCTCGCTGACCAGCCCCGAGGACAGTACCACGTCTTCGATTTCGTTAGGGCTCACCCGGTAACCGGATGTCTTTATCATTTCATCCTTGCGGGTTACGAAATACAGGTAACCTTCCTCGTCAAGTCTTACCTGATCCCCCGACCAGACCGCGATCTCAGTGAGTGGAAGTTCCTGAGGTTGTCCCGGTGCCGGGCGGAAGCGCGCGGCGGTTCCAATTGGATCGTTCCAGTAACCAAGTGCTACCAGAGATCCCCGATGTACCAGTTCCCCGGTCTCTCCAGGGCGGCATTCAACGCCATCTTCTCTGATTACCATTACTTCCGCGTTAGGTATCGCCTTACCGATCGAATCCGGCCGAATTTTGACTTGACTAGGAGGTAGATAAGTGGAACGAAAGGCCTCGGTCAGTCCGTACATCAGAAAGATTTCGGTGTCAGGTAAGGAATTACTCAGTTTGGCCGTAGTCGCGCGCGGCATCGAACCCCCTGAGTTGGTAATGTAGCGAAGGCTTTGAGCGGCTTCAACCGGCCAATCTAAAGCCGCCAATTGATTCCATAACGGCGGCACCGCTGCCAAGCCGGTAACTCCATACTCGACAGTTGCGCGAATCACATCAAGTGGCTGAAGATAGTCCATTAACACCACCGACCCACCCACCAGAAATGCGGTAGTCAATTGGCTCAGTCCGTAATCGAAACTGAACGGCAATACCGCGAGTAACCGATCCCGGTGATTGTTGCCGAGGTATTGGGAGACGCTTCTCGCCCCCGTCATCATGTTTAAGTGCGATAACACCACGCCCTTGGGATGGCCGGTGCTGCCCGACGTGTAGAGAATGGCGGCCATGTCGGTATCAATAGTTTGGCGGTGGGGGGTGTCAGCGCCAGATGTACAGATCTCGGACCAATAATGTATTTCCGGCAATTCTGCGGGTAGGCCGATACTGTGCGTGCTGTTGGTTAGGATGACAGCGCGTAGTTCGTGGCAGTCGGCGAGGGCCGCTGCCAGGATCTTTAGACGCTCACCCGAGGTGATCAGTATCCGGGCTCCGCAGTCTTTCAAAATATGGGCGACCTGCCTGGCCTTCAGCACGGGATTGACCGGGACGAACGCCCCACCGGCATGGCTGGTCCCAAACAAGCTGGCAACGCATTCGGGGCACTTTGGAAGGTAGGTCGCGATGCGGTCACCCCGCTGCAACCCAATATGCGTCACAGCGGTGCTGAAAACGGTGATCTGCCGCCAAACTTCCGCGTAAGAAAGTTGCCGGTCTCGGTAGTACAATGCCGTGTGATCCGGTGTCGCGGCGGCGCTCTGTTGGAGTAGTTGGTGAAGAAGAGAGGCCATGGATGTCTGTTGTTTGTATACCACCGGATTTACGTTGTACCTGGCTTTGCTCCGGTTTATCTGCGGCTTGTTGGAATAGCCTCACGCACCCATGAATAAGCCCACCCGCTGCAAGTGTCCGTCAACAGCATGGGCCTTGGAACGCTCCACCCGCCGGCTCAATATAACATTATCGCCTCGGAGCAGAAGAATCTTTAACCTGATTGCCGGGGGCTGTGTCGGCTCGAGCGGCCTCAGCACAGCCGATTGATGGGATGGATCCGATAACAATACTAGACTATTCGGCATTGAGCGAGCTCACCCCTACGAGGTCTCGGGTGAGCGACTAGAGCGAAGACTCGCAACCGATGAACCTGACTATTGCTCGTAAATGAATTATCCTTTGGAAAGGTGGTCTTATTGGAGGTCTGGCCCGTTGTTTGCCGGTGGGTCGAAGAGCTAGTATCTCGCTTGGAGCACTGAGGGCGTGAGCTGGAATTTTGCTTAGCATTAGGATAATCCAACATGATTTTTAATGGTATATTCAGCCTCTCTGTGTGGGGCTATCTGGGTGTGGGTTTTTTGTTTACCCATCTCACGATTGTCGGAGTTACTGTTTTCTTACATCGCCACCAAGCCCATCGTGCCCTCGAGCTGCACCCGCTATTGAGTCACTTTTTCCGATTCTGGCTGTGGCTGACCACCGGCATGGTGACCCGGGAATGGGTTGCGATCCATCGTAAGCACCACGCTAAGTGCGAAACACCGGAAGATCCTCACAGTCCTCAAACCCGAGGGTTGGCCGAGGTGCTGTGGCGCGGCGCAGAACTCTATCGCGCCGAAGCGGCGAATCCTGAAACGATCGAGCGGTTTGGGCGGGGAGCACCAGACGACTGGCTGGAGCGGAATCTCTATCAGCGTTACAACTATCTGGGCATTACATTACTCGCGATAATCAATCTGGTGCTGTTCGGTGCGGCGGGGCTGGCAATCTGGGCGATACAGATGATTTGGATTCCATTCTGGGCTGCTGGGGTGATAAACGGTATCGGCCACTACTGGGGTTACCGGAATTTCGAGATTCCCAACGCGGCTACCAATATTATCCCCTGGGGAATCCTGATCGGAGGGGAGGAGCTGCACAATAATCATCACGCGTTCAGCGGGTCGGCCAAACTCTCCAACCGATGGTGGGAGTTCGATCTCGGTTGGTTTTATATCCGCCTCTTTACCCTCCTGGGATTGGCCAAAGTACACAAGCTGGCCCCCAAACGCGTACTGACCACAGAGCGCGCCCACCTGGATGGGGATATGATCAGGGCCCTAACGGTTAATCGCTTACAGCTTTTTGCCGACTATGGCCGCAAGGTATTGCGCCCGGTGTTCCGGGAAGAGATTCGTGCCGCCGGTAAGCACTGGCGCCGTACCTACCGGTACACCCAGCGCTTGGCAAGACGGGATGCGGCGCTGTTGAGCAGTCAAGAACGTGAGCGGTTGCGGAGGGTGCTTGACAATAGCCAGACACTTCAGACGGTCTACCAGTTCAAGATCCGCCTGCTGGCGATTTGGGACCAAAAGGCATCAAGCCATGACAAAAGGTTGGAGGCGCTGCGCCAGTGGTGCGTGCAGGCCGAGACCAGCGGCATCCAGGCTCTTCAGGATTTTGTCCACTTGCTGCGCAGCTACCAGTGGGTACCGGTGGGCTGATTGAGGCTCGAGACGGGAGAGCTGCTGCGTTTGTAAAGATAGGGGTATCCCCACTGGAAATCTAGGAGGAGTAGGGAGTATGCTATCCGGCGAGTGACCTAAAATACCAGCAATTACATACCATGCGCGCCATCGTGGTCAGACACTACAAGACGCTTATTAACGAGTCAGGGTTGATCATGGGGTGGGGTGATGCACCACCGGTCAAGGGCTGGGAGGCCGATATGGCCTATGTAAATGATGTACTGATCGAGCGCAACATTCCCTTTTCCGCGGTTTATACCAGCTACCTCCAACGTGCCCGGCGAACCGGCATGTTCTATGCCCGAAAGCGTGGCATACATCTAGTTCGTGACACCCTCGCGCTCAACGAGATCAACTATGGCGACCTCTTTCGCAAAAGTAAGACTTGGGTCGAAGAGAATATACCCGAGCACAAAAAGGATCCGGACTATGTTTACCCGGGGGGTGAGAGCTTCCGGCAAATGCAGGCACGCAGTGTCGACTTTTTTCAGTCACTGGCCGCCAAGCTTCAGGGCAAGACGATTTTGGTCGTTGTTCACGCAGGCGTGATTCGGGGACTAATCAGCTATTTCCTAGAGTTGCCGTATGCGGAGAATTTGAAGCGTAAGATAACTCACCGTTACATTGGCGATTTTATCTTCGAGTCTGGGCAATGCGTCCACTATGACGAACTGGGAACGCCCTCTGGTTTCGTGGCGGAGGGGGTATTGGCATTGCCCTGGACGCGGACACTTGTTTCCGGTGCTCTGGCCTAAGTGTCCACGGCGGATCCTTCCCTCGGTAACTAGGCTGTTCGTGTTGCTGCAGCCCGCCAATTCTCCCCGTTTCTCACCCAGGTATTAGGCCCATCTTAGCCGCTCGGCGGAAGGCCACCCGTGATCGGCAAGACCTGATTCGCGCCATTCGTCGTTTCCCGCAGGATAGCATTCCTTAATCGCAAGTTAGCATGCCTGAGGGCCAAGCGGGTCCAAATCCTACTGCGTGCTGGCGATTCCACAGGTACTATATGCGCTAATTCTACCCCATGGGGACTTACAAATGACGGTCGCCAAACAGTTTCTCTTGTTGATGACGGCCGCCTGGTTGGCAGCATATGGCTGCTTTGCGGCGGCGGATTTGGCGGTGACCATCGACAAGGTACGTCCGGCTGTAGTGGCAGTCGGTACGCTGAACCCCACGCGTAGCCCCAAAACCGTTTTTTCCGGATCGGGATTCGTGGTGGGTAACGGGCACTACGTAGTTACCAATCTGCACGTGATTCCCGAGACAATAGATTTTGCCCGGAAGGAGACCATAGCGGTATTCACGGGCAGGGGTCGAAAGGCGGTTGCTCGAGTTGCCGAGTTGATTGCGAAAGACACCTCTCACGACCTGGCGCTGCTGGAGATTCGTGGCGGGAAGCTCCCCCCCTTAAAACTTGGGAATTCGTCCGCGGTGCGGGAAGGGGAGCGTTATGCGTTTACCGGTTTTCCCATTGGGATGGTGCTGGGACTGTATCCGGTCACTCACCAGGGAATCATATCCGCCATTACCCCAATCGTTGTTCCGTCGGTGTCGTCCCGAAGCCTGACTGCAAAGCAGATCCGCGCGATGCGGGATCCATACGAGGTATTCCAACTCGATGCCGTCGCCTACCCTGGCAACAGCGGAAGCCCACTGTACGACACGGATACGGGACGGGTAGTAGGGGTGGTCAACAGTGTGTTCGTCAAACAAACCAAGGAGGCTGTACTCTCATCGCCCAGCGGTATTGCCTACGCCATACCGGCCAGCTACGTGCGTCAGTTGCTGGAGAAGGCCGGAGTGACTCCCTGAATTCAGAGCACCTACTACACCCAGAAGTAGAACAATAGCGCACCGAGCAGTAGCCGGTATATGACGAAAGGCAACATGCCAATCCGCTCGATGAGCTTGAGAAACAGGTGGATACAGAGATACGCACTGCCAAACGATAGTGCGGTCCCGAGTATCAATTCGCTCCACAACACCGGCGTTTCAGCCCGTACCAGGTCCAGCGTTACTAGACCTCCGGACATCAGGATGGTGGGGATTGCCAGCAAGAAGGAGAATCTGGAAGCCGCCTTGCGCGTCAATCCCAACATCAACCCGGCGGTCATCGTGATCCCCGAGCGGGATGTCCCGGGAACGATCGCCAGAGCCTGAAACAGGCCGATTACCAGAGCCCCCCGCCAGGCCACGGAGTATTCGTCGCGGAATCTCTTACCTTTGCTATCCGCCCAGTACAGTAAGAGCCCAAAAAATACCGTGGTGGCAGCGATAACCAACGTCGATCTTAGGTCTGTCTCCACCACGGATTTGAAGGCTGCGCCGATCACCACGATGGGAAGCGTAGCCAATAGGATCATCCACGCCAACCGGGCTTCGGGGGTGATTTGGCCTCTCGATCGAAGAGAGGCGAAGAAATCGGTCGTCATCCTGATTAGGTCGGCGCGGAAATAGCCGATCACCGCCACCAACGATCCCAGGTGCACCGCCACGTCGAACGCCAGCCCCTGGTCCTTGTAGCCGAGGAGCACTGGGGTGAGGATGAGGTGCGCGGAGCTGGATATGGGCAGGAATTCGGTGAATCCTTGCACCAAGGAGAGTATCAGTATTTGCAGTGTATCCATATCTGCCCCCTATCTGGGCACCGCCATGCCGGCGCGTATTCTAATCGTTTTTGGGAAATACCCCGACTTTATTTAGGTAGCGAGCAGAAATTTTTCCCATTCTGCTTCCGGTGGGATATCCACCGCCATCGACAGCGCCGCGGCCAGGTCAACAGCCGGTTTGAAATTCACGGCCTTCAGGGTAGGGTCTAGTGCCTCGAATACCCCTTTACCCAAGCATTTGACCCGCGCCTCGAGGGCGGTCCAGTGAGCGAAGAAGGCCTCTTGGAATTCGGATTCCGGCAGGTCCTTGATCTTGCGGTAGACGGTGGATTCGAACACCCGCCGGGCGATCTGTCTGGCATTGGTTCTGGGGCGTATTACCTCCAGATCAACGCCGATCGTGTGTGATCGGGTCACCGCCAGCAACGCCCAGTTGCCGCTGTGGCTCAGATTGAAGCGCAAACCGCTCCCCCGGGGGAAGCGCAAGTCGGGCTTCCCCATGGACCCGTAGCCAAAGCCAATCATCGTGCCAGAGACACCCAGATAGTTGCCCAGGATCTCTCGCATTCCGCCGCGGGCGGCGGCAAACCGCAGTCCATCGGCGGGGCGCAGGAAGCGCTCCGCCTGCTGCCTCTCGGCGTCTGGGAGATTGATGGCATATGCCGCCGCGGAGTCGAGGGCCATGATCCATAAGTGAACCTGCCCCGGGGTGGGAGGGGCACCAGGATACTGGCTGGGTGTCCAATCGGGGAATTCACTCATCAGCAGAGTCTAATGCACGGAGGGGTGATTCCCAACCCGTCCCGGCGTGGCAGGCCAGCTGGTACCTTGGTGTGGCTACCCTCCTAATCATAACGGTTGCCCCGAAGGCCATGGCAGGTCAAACTCTTTAGCTAATTCCGCCCGCTGCCCGGCGAATACCCTGCCCAAAAACGATGTCGAGCCCATTGGAAAAAATGATCGTGCGCCGGTCCCCTGCCAGGGGAGGGCAAGATCTTTCGGGCGGGATGCATCCGCTGCTGCGCCGGGTCTACGCTCATCGGGGGGTCGCGAGTACCGCTGCGCTGAATCTTGGGTTGTCTGAGCTTCATTCCCTGTCCTGGCTGGGTGGGGCGCGGGCTGCCGCCGCCTTGCTTCATCGGGTGATGGCCTCCCAGGGTCGGATTTTGGTGCTGGCGGATTTTGATGCCGATGGTGCCACCAGCTGTGCCTTGATGATTCGCGGCCTGCGTATGATGGGTGCCGAGAACCTCGACTATCTGGTTCCCGACCGATTCCGGTTTGGCTATGGATTGACGAAAGAGATCCTCGAAGTGGCACTTGAATACCGGCCGGATCTTCTCGTTACCGTCGACAATGGCATCTCCAGCCTGGAAGGTGTGGCAGCCGCCCGGGCTGCCGGGATTCAGGTGTTGATCACGGATCATCACTTGCCAGGGCAAATGCTTCCCGATGCGGATGTTATCGTCAATCCGAATCAACCCGGGGACCCTTTCCCCAGCAAGCACTTGGCGGGGGTAGGTGTGGTTTTCTATGTGTTGGCCGCGCTCCGGGACAGGCTTCGCACCCAGGGCTGGTTTGATGACCGGAAGTTGGCGGAACCCAACCTCGCCAGCCTCCTGGATCTGGTGGCACTGGGGACGGTAGCCGATGTGGTTCCCCTCGACCGAAACAACCGTATCTTGGTTCACCAAGGGTTGAAACGGATTCGCGCTGGCCGTTGCTGTAAGGGTATCGATGCCTTGGTGCGGGTGTCCGGTCGGAGACGTTCGATCCTCACGGCATCAGATCTGGGATTCGCTCTGGGCCCTCGCCTGAATGCGGCCGGCCGCTTGGAGACCATGTCCCTTGGTATCGAGTGCCTGCTGACTGACGATGCAGTGACCGCGGAGAATCTAGCCTGGCAGCTCGATTCGTTGAACCGGGAGCGGCGGGCGATCGAGGACGAGATGCGGCAGCAAGCGACAGTCGATATGGAAGGTTTGTTGCCCGAGGGCGGTTTGCCCTTCGGGATATGCCTGTTCCGGCCCGAGTGGCACCCAGGGGTGGTCGGCATACTGGCGGCGCGCATTAGGGAGTATTACCATCGGCCGGTGATCGCTTTTGCGGGCGGGGAAACCCCAGGGTTGCTAAAGGGTTCTGCTCGTTCCGTCCCGGGTCTGCATATCCGTGATACTCTGGATAGTCTAGCGGCGCGCCATCCCAAGCTGTTGCGAAACTTCGGGGGCCATGCCATGGCTGCGGGTGTGAGCCTCGATCGCAACGATTTTGAGCGATTCACGGTGGCCTTCGATCAAGAGGTGCGACGGTGTTTGGGAGAGGATAGCCTAAGGTGCGTCATCCATTCCGATGGTGAGCTCGCCCCGGAGGACTTACAACTCGAGGTGGCTGAACTGTTGCGCGAAGGCGGTCCCTGGGGGCAGGGGTTTCCTGAACCACAGTTCGACGGCCGGTTTCGAGTTGTCGAGCACCGGGTGGTGGGGGACCGGCATCTGAAGCTTACGCTGATTCCCGCTGGGGGCGGAGAGCCGGTCGACGCCATCGCTTTCGGGCAGGCCGAGCATCGCCCGGAATCCGGCCAGGAGCTGCTCCGGCTCGTATACCGGCTGGAGGTCAACGAGTTCCGGGGTCGGCGGCGTCTACAGTTGTTGATAGAGCACTTCGAAGTACTCGGGTGATGCCTTTGCTATGATTCATGCCGTTCAGCGAAGCAAAAATCAACATTGTGGATAGCCATTGCTGAAGGAGCCGATGTCATGAAATTGCAACGGGGGCATGGGAGCCTGGAGCTGACCGAGGGGTCGACATCGGAGGTAAGCAAGAGCCAAAGAAAAAGGGAGATGCTCGCCTTGCAGCAGATGGGCGCGAGATTGATGTCCCTTAAGCCCAGCCAATGGTTGGAGCTTGGCTTGAGCAGTTCCGTGATGCAGGCGCTTGATGAGTCGCTACGGATCAAAGGGCAGGGCGCCCGACGCCGTCATGAACGGCGGCTGGGCAAACTGCTGAGGGAAGCGCAGCCGGATGCGGTTGAGCGGGCGCTCAGTCGAATGGATGGGTCGCATGATGAAGAGGTACGCCGACTTCACCGAATCGAGAGCTGGCGGGACCGGTTGCTGACCGATCCGGGCTCGGCAATGCAAGCACTGCAGGAAATTTGTCCGGATATAGACCGCCAACAGGTGGAACAGCTAGTCCGTGTGGCGCTGAGCGAGGGGCAGTCTAACCGGGCGCGGGTAGCAAGGCGCAAGTTGTTCGGGTTGCTGAGTGATGTGCTGACCGAGTGATGAGTCGCACCCAGTAGCTTTTGGATGAGGCCAAGTCAATTTAATAGAGGCATAAAGAAACGGCTGCCAAATCACTAGCGAGTCGTTATAATCCCAGTCGGAAACCCGGATCGCCAGTCCATGGTGATCTGCCCAGGGAGTTGGGGCCCGTGTCGTGTAAATCATCTCGCAAAGTGAGTTGTTATGGGAGCCGCCAGCCCGTAAGGGTAAACCTGTACCTGGTGCGGTTGGACGTGGAAGTTGGAACCCGGATCCTCCCAAGCCGCGTCTAAGCCACAGAATTTTGACAATTCAGGTGGGTTTGGATAATAGTGTGCAGGTGCAGCATAATAACGGAGCATAACCATGCCGGAAACGCCAGCCAGAAATACTAACGACGACGCGCCTCGGGATGATGTTGTCGACCATCACGGGGAAGTCCCTGTCAAGATTAAGGAATATGGCGGCCCACCCGGCAAAGAACCCACGCGTTATGGGGATTGGGAAAAAAACGGACGCTGCATTGATTTCTAGTAGTGGAGCGTGGCTCTACCTTCCCCCAAACTAGCACGATAGATACAGAGGAGTCAGGACAGGATCATGACCAACCAAAACAATCGTCCCACGTCACCCCACCTGCAGGTCTACCGATTACCTATGACCGCCCTGATCTCAATCACCCACCGAGCGACCGGGGCGGCGCTCAGCCTTGGGGCAGTGCTACTGGTCTGGGTTCTCTCCAGTGTCGCCGTGGGCGGCGACTACTATGCAACCATGCACTCCCATCTTTCCGCCTGGTATGGACAAATCGTCCTGTTTGGTTTCACGTTTGCGCTCTTTTTTCATTTTTGCCATGGCATTCGGCATCTGCTCTGGGATACCGGATGGGGGCTTGAGATCGAAGCGGTCGCGAAGAGTGACTTGGTGGTACTTGGGGGTGCCGTGGTATTGACGCTGGCGACCTGGCTGGTCGCTCTGACAGCAGGGTAACCGAAATGAACGATTTGCGTACACCGCTATCTCGAGCAAAAGGACTGGGATCCGCGAAAGAGGGGGTAAGCCACTGGTGGCGCCAACGGCTCACCTCGCTGCTAATGCTGCCGTTGATCCTATGGCTAACATTTTCCTTCGCCTCTCTGCCTCAGGCCGATCATGCGACTCTGTCCGGCTGGGTTGGCTCACCCATGGTTAGCATCGGCTTGATACTCCTGATTGCCGCGGTTTTCTATCACACGCAACTGGGGCTGCAAGTGATTATCGAGGACTACGTTCCGGCCCACGGGTGGCGTACCGCCGCCATTATCGGCGTCGGCTTTTTCTGTTTGCTGTTTGCGGTCATCGGTGTGATCGCTGTACTGAAGATTGCATTGGGGGCCTGATCGATGACGCGTACCAATCTGTCTGAACACTATAAACTGGTGGACCATGCCTACGATGTGGTTATCGTAGGCGCGGGAGGGGCCGGTCTGCGGGCGACGCTCGGTATGGCGGCGGCCGGGCTGTCCACCGCCTGTATCACTAAGGTCTTTCCTACCCGTAGCCATACCGTAGCAGCCCAGGGCGGTATGAGCGCATCCTTGGGTAATATGGGCCCGG
>JAGRGP010000112.1 GCA_020445415.1 Gammaproteobacteria bacterium
GTGTGAGGGATTTGACTGGAATACCCGTGATCGGGCCATCTATGCCATTCAACCGGTCGCGGTGGAAACCGGACGTATGGCGGCAATGAATATGGCGGGGGCGGGAGCGGTCTATAAGGGCAGTCTGGCCATGAACGTCCTGGATACCTTGGGGTTGATATCTAGCTCATATGGTCAATGGCAGGGTGTCGAGGGAGGAGATTCCGCGCAACTCTTGGATGAGCGGCGTTTTCGATACATCAATTTGCAGTTTCAGGAGGATCGTTTAGTGGGGGCCATTACACTGGGCCTAACCGAACATGTGGGTGTATTGCGTGGCCTTATCCAGAGTGGCATCTCGCTAGGAAACTGGAAAGGGCGTCTCATGGAGGACCCCAGCCGCGTCATGGAGGCCTATTTGGGCGCGACTCAATCCGCCACGGCCTGATTGACTGGATGAGACTGGAATTCAAACTCTACGCATCTCTCGGGGAGTATCTACCACCCGGAACTAACGGGCATGTGTTGAAAGTTGATGTACCTGCTGGCACCTCACCTCTGGATTTGCTGGAGCGGTATGGTGTTCCGTTGGCCCAAGTGCATCTGGTATTGGTAAACGGTGTGTTCATCCCGCCCGATCAGCGGACATTGCCCCTTAAAGAGGGTGACGAGCTGGCGGTGTGGCCTGCAGTGGCGGGTGGGTGAGGGTAAGTCAGCGGGCGCTGATTGCTTGGCGAGCGGAGCGGTAGAGTTCCGTTGCCGCGTGCTATGAGAGCATGAAAGCGATTTGTCGAGAGGCCGGCTCCCAAGAAGGGGGCTGGATGCCGTTATGACCAGAGCGATCGCTGAGCAATTTACCCGTGAAATGGGCCTTACCTTTGATGATTTCTTGCGCACGCTTCCTGGCGCGTTAGCACCTTTGGAATACTCGATCGAAGGACGGCGAATAGCCATAGCTCATCCAGAAGGTTCGATTGAGATATCGCTGGGAGAGACGCAAACGCGGCGTATCGCCTCGCTCGTGTTACCGTGTACACCGGTTACGTTCAGTTTTTCGGGGTTAGAGAAAGAGGAACGCCGGAAATTTATCGACCAATTTGATCTCTATTTTCATCGAGGGGGCGGTTGACTCGGGTTCCGACTCCGTGGCTGGTAGCGGAAACGATAGATTTTTTCCACGAGCTGGGTTAGGCCTTTTGCGGTGAATCGAGGATTTTCCGACAGGATATCTTCGCTGTGCAAGCAATCAACCTTAAACGAGTCTTCTAGCAAGGCGAGAACCTCTTGCTGGGGGACTGAAAACGGTGGCCCATCCATCTGTGTTTGAAGATACTCCATGGTAACCAATAGCCCGGGGGTGTCTGGTCGCAAGAGCGTCACCAGATGGTTTACATATCGGCTCCGTGTTTGGGGCGGCAAGGCGATCAGGGAAGCACGGTCGTAAACGGCACGGGAATCTTTTAGATCATGGTGGTTCAGTGCGAAAAAATCACCGCATAAAACGACCAGCCCGTCGCTCTCCCAACGATTGAAGCTCCGTTCCCTCGTCACTTTCGCGGGAAGTTCGTTTTCTTCAAAAAACTGTTTGACCGCAACCGGGCTAAGTTCTACCCCCAGCACACGATGGCCAAGGGAGCGCAGCCACACCATGTCCCGGCTCTTGCCACAGAGCGGGACAAAAACCTGTTCGCTCCCAGACAAACCGAGTGTCGGCCAGTACCGCTGCAGGTGGGTGTTGATCTGGTCCTGGTGGAAACCAATCTCGTTGCGCTCCCAGCGCCGATGCCAGAATGATGGATCCATTGCCTCCCCAGTTCAGTGCTGCGATATACGGTAGCTATTTTATACCGCGCCGGGAAATGTGCTAGCCATCAGGCACCATCCGACTCACTGGACCGCTCATCGGTTTGCTGCACGATCGCCGGATCAGCCGGATAGTTGAGCCAGCGTTTATCGTATATGTGTCCGGTCTTGCCATAGGCTTTGAGGATGCGCTGTACGTAGGCCTGGGTCTCTGGGTATGGAGGAATACCTCCATAGGAAGCCACCGCCCGTTCCCCCGCGTTGTAACCGGCCAGCACGCGCGCTACATCACCTTCGAAATAGGCTAGCAACCAACGTAGATAGGTCATTCCACCTCGGATATTCTGCTCTTTGTCCCACACATCCTCTACGCCGAATCGCCGCGCTGTCGCGGGTATGAGCTGCATGAGTCCCGCTGCCCCTTTCGGGGACTTGGCCCGCGGATTGAAATTTGACTCGGCGGCGATCACCGCCAGTACCAACTTGGTATCCAGTCCGTACTCGACCGCTAACGACTCGACAAGCTTCTGGATTTCCCGGCATGACGAGCTACTGCATTGAAGTTTCAGCCAAGAGTTACCCGCAACATGCCGGCATCCTCCACTACGAGTTTTCGGTGCGTCATCGGTGATGAATGAGAGCAGCCTTGCCGCGTAATCATCACCTGATCCGGCGGCCCGAGCTAGCCAGTAGGCCGCCAGCTCATCGTCTTTTGGAACTCCACTGCCGTTGGCGTAGATCCACCCCAGACTGCGTTGAGCATCCGCTGATCCATGACGGGCGGCCCGGCAATACCAGGTGATTGCCAGTCCCATATTCTTGCCAATGCCCTCGCCGTGTTCCAACGCGGTGGCCAGTTCAACCTGGGCAACGATATCCCCTCGTTCGGCGAGCCGACGAAGTTTCTTGATGGGCATATGGCTGTAATCCTGGCTCGCCGATAGCGGCAGGCTCAGCACGAATAGCGCCGTGGTCAAGATTGTTAATAACTGGACGCGGAGGTTCATCGTTCTGTGGTTGTCTGGAGGGCTTCGGTTAGTGCAACACTATAAAGCAAGCAAGATCGATGCCTTTATGGGAAAAATGCTCCATGGTAAGGATTTACGTGATGTGTAAGAAGGCTGATCCGATGCAACCGTAAAAAAACCTGACACCTTCGAGCTCGACTACCTTGGCGCTCGGTTTGGGCTCAACTTGCTAGTCCACAGGCTCCCGTTGGAAAAATTAAGCGGCTGAACCACGCGACCTTTCAGGATGGCGGTGCCGGCTGCTGGGAGCTTGGGTTGAAGATGGGGGAAGTGGGACAATGGGGACGATTGCATAACGTCTCCCTCTACGATATTATTTCGGACGTTCACAGTGTGGCTTTTTGCAGCCTGTAGTCATCTGGATGGGATCTTGTATGGGCGGTTGGCCTAGGCAGAGCGTTTCGAAAGAAACCCCGGGTTCGGGGTTTTTTTATTGGCAAGGACTGAAACGCTACCTGGCGCCGAATACGATTACCTGACACGGTTCGTGGGTGTGTAGCCAAGAAGTGGGCCTCTGGCCCATTTTTTATTTGCGGCATGAGTGCTGAGGCGATGGTGCAGTCGGACGACAGATTGACACGGTTAATCGCTCCGACGGTGGAGGCGATGGGTTACGAGTTGGTGGGCGTTGAATATCTCGGCCAGTCTAAATCCGGGGCGTTATTGCGCATCTATATCGACCGGCCTCAGGGAATTACGCTAGATGATTGCGCCCGGGTAAGCCACCAGATCAGTGGTTTGCTGGATGTGGAGGACCCGATCGAAGGGAACTATCATCTCGAAGTGTCCTCTCCGGGTTTGGATAGGCCACTGTTCCAAAAGAAGGATTTTGTCCGCTTTAGAGGCAGTTCCGTGACGGTTAAGACACGGGGCAAGATCGAGGGTAGGCGGCGTTTCAACGGAGAGCTGGCGGGTGTCCAGGGTGAGGACGTATTGGTGGTGGTGGACGGGGTTATGGTTAGTCTGCCGCTGAATCAGATCGACAAGGCGCGGTTGGTACCGGAATTCTGATTGGGTATAGAAACGATGAATAAAGAAATATTGATGGTCGTTGATGTAGTTTCCAATGAGAAGGATATTGACAAAGGAACCATTTTTGAAGCCATAGAGGCCGCCTTGGCGTCTGCGACCCGAAAAAAACACGGTGGCGAGATCGAGGTTCGTGTGGCGATCGACCGCGAGTCGGGCGATTACGTCAGTTTTCGCCGTTGGCAGGTTGTCGAACAACCGGATGAGGAAGAAGGTTTGATTCCGGAGCGCGAAATCTTACTGGCTGATGCGCGACAAAAACATCCCGAGATCCAGCCTGGCGAATACCTGGAAGAGCCAATGGAGTCAATCGCCTTTGGCCGCATTGCCGCGCAGACCGCAAAACAGGTGATTGTGCAAAAGGTAAGAGAAGCCGAACGCGCAAAGGTGGTCGAGGCTTACCGCGGCCGAAAAGGGGAGCTGGTAACAGGGGTCGTGAAGCGAGTCGATCGTGGCAATGTCATGCTCGATCTGGGTAGCAACGCGGAAGCGATCATACTACGCGAAGAGATGATTACCCGGGAGTCGGTGCGGACGGGTGACCGGATTCGGGGTTACTTGTATGACGTCAGGCCAGAGCCGCGCGGTCCTCAGCTGTTTGTGAGCAGGTCGCGGCCAGAATTGCTTGTTGAGTTGTTCAAACTGGAGGTGCCCGAAGTTGGAGAAGGGCTCATCGAGATCAAGGGGGCGGCTCGTGATCCCGGCCTCAGGGCAAAGATCGCGGTGCGTTCCAAGGATTCGCGGATCGATCCGGTTGGTGCCTGCGTCGGCATGCGTGGCTCCCGGGTCCAGGCGGTATCCAACGAGCTCAATGGGGAACGCGTGGACATTATTTTATGGAACGAAAATGTTGCCCAGTTTGTTATCAACGCGATGTCTCCTGCGGATGTGGTGTCGATTATTGTAGATGAAGACAAGGGCAGTATGACGGTTGCTGTGAGCGAGGAAAACCTGTCCCAGGCCATCGGCCGAGGTGGCCAGAACGTGCGCCTGGCCAGTGAACTCACCGGATGGGAATTGAATGTCATGAATGAGGAGAGTGCCGCCTCCCAGAGCGAAGAGGAGGGGCGGGCCTATATCCAGAATTTCATGGAGCATCTGGATGTCGACGAAGAGGTTGCCAGCATTCTGGTTCAGGAGGGATTTTCCTCCCTGGATGAGGTCGCTTACGTACCAATCAACGAGATGTTGGAGATCGAGGAGTTTGATCCAGAAATCGTGGAGACGCTTCGGTCGCGGGCCAAGGAGGTGCTTCTCACGCAGGCGATCGCCAAAGAAGAGAGTCATCTCGAGCCGGCCGAGGATCTGTTGACCATGGAGGGGATGACCAGCGAACTTGCCTATCAGCTGGCGAACCGTGAAGTGGTAACCATGGAAGATCTTGCCGAGATGTCGGTGGATGAGCTGATGGAGATCGAGGGTATGGACGAAGCGCGCGCCGGAAAGTTGATTATGACCGCCCGGGCCCCCTGGTTTGAAGACGATGGGCAGCAGGAATAGGACTAAATTCGGAGGTCCTTTCATATTATGAGTGATATCACAGTTAAACAGCTGGCCGAGGATGTCGGCATCCCGGTGGAGCTCTTGCTGACGCAGCTGAAACAGGCGAAATTGGATAAATCGGGTGCCGAAGACGTTATCACCGAGGCAGAGAAACTGCAGCTGTTGACCCATTTACGGGAGAGTCATGGCAAGAAAGCCTCGAATGCGTCGGGGACACCCAGAAAGATCACCTTGAAACGCAAGACAGTCACCGAGCTGAAACAGCCGGGTAGTACAGTTAGGGCACCTGGACGGGGATCGGTAAATCGGGGCGGCAAGACAGTCAGCGTTGAGGTCCGCAAAAAACGCACCTATATCAAGCGGAGTAGCATCACAGACGACGACAAAAGTCGTTTGGAGGCGGAGGCTGCCCAGAAAGCGTTGGAAGAACAAGCAGAACAGCGGCGTCTGGTGGAGGCGGAGAACCAAGCCCGGCAAGCGGCTGAGGCCAAGCGCCGTGAGACTGAAGAAGCCTTGAAACTGGCTGCTCAGGAAGAGGAGAAAAAGAAACGTGAGGCCGAGGAGCAGAAGCGGCTCGAGGCAGAGCGGATGCAAAGCGAGCAGGAACAACTGGAGTTGCGTCGCCAGGAAGAGGCGGTGGCCCGACTAAAGGTCGAGCAAGAGTCCAAGCATGCGCCTAAGGAGCGGGTGGGCAAGAAGTCCACCCGGCGGGATGCCGAGGACGAAGGAGACGAACCGAGAGGGCGGGGGCGCAAGGAATTGCATGTATCCGAGGACAAGCGTGGTCGCCGTCGGGGCAAACCGGTGCGACAAAAAGCCGTAGCGCCGATACCTGATACGCAACATGGTTTTGTCAAACCCACCGCACCGGTCGTGCGGGAAGTGGAAATTCCCGAGACAATCAGCGTCGCGGATCTTGCTCAGCGGATGACCGTAAAGGCCGCCGACGTCATCAAGGGACTGATTAAAATGGGGATGATGGTGACGATTAATCAGCAGCTCGACAGCGATACCGCAACCTTGGTGGTGGAAGAGCTTGGGCATAAGGCGGTGCCGCAAAAGACGGCGGATATCGAGGCCGAGGTGATGAGTTCGCTAGAGGACGAGGTGCAGGGGGAAACCAAGCCCCGGGCGCCAGCGGTGACCATCATGGGTCATGTGGACC
>JAGRGP010000113.1 GCA_020445415.1 Gammaproteobacteria bacterium
TAGTTGGAAATCCCCGGGTGTGATCCTTCCGGATCACACCCGGTAGATTTGGAGCTCGGTGCCGTGAGACACACCGATGGTTTTTACCTTATTGAGGGTTAACCGCCCCTGGCTCTTCACTCGCACCTCCGCTGGCGAAGAATTCCCTGGTTAATTTGAACACCACCGGGCTCAAAAGAATCAGCGCTATAAGATTTGGAATCGCCATCAGGGCATTCAATGTATCGGCGAGCAGCCAGATAAACCCAAGATTCGCGGTGGCACCCAGTGGTGCGGCCAGACACCACAGAATCCGAAAAGGCATAATGGATTTAACGCCGAGCAGATAGGCTACGCACTTCTCGCCATAAAAGGACCATCCGAGAATCGTGGTAAAAGCGAAAATGACCAGCGCGATGGTTACTACATGTGCACCCACCCCCGGTATCGTGGTCTCGAACGCGGTGGAGGTCAGTGACGCGCCAGTTTCACCGGACTTCCAGGCTCCGGAGGTAATGATTGCCAGTCCGGTGATACTGCAAACAATGATTGTATCGATGAACGTACCCAGCATGGCCACTAATCCTTGATTGATAGGACCCTTGGTCTGGGCTGCGGCGTGGGCAATGGGGGCACTGCCCAAGCCCGCTTCATTGGAAAAAACACCACGGGCGACGCCAAAGCGAATGGCCGCCCAAACAGCCGCCCCGGCAAACCCCCCGGTTGCTGCGGTTGGGGTAAAAGCATGAGTAAAAATCAACCCAAGGGCCGCAGGAATCTCGGCAGCGTTAATACCCAAAACTATCAGCCCAGATAACAGATAGGCAATAGCCATAAAAGGCACCAGTTTTCCCGCCACCTTGGCAATACGCTTAATACCCCCGAGAATGACCGCACCCACCAATATCATCAATACAACGCCCGTGATCCAGGTGGGAATACCATAAGATGAGTTAAGTGCGTCGGCGACCGAGTTGGCCTGCACGGTGTTTCCAATCCCGAAACCCGCTATGGCGCCAAATCCTGCGAAAGCCGGTGCTAACCAGTACCACTTTTTACTCAAGCCGTTCTTGATATAGTACATCGGTCCACCGACATGATTACCGAGTTCATCGACTTCCCGATACCTTACCGCGCATACCGCTTCGGCAAATTTGGTTGCCATCCCGACCAGGGCAGTGCACCACATCCAAAACAATGCACCAGGCCCGCCAAGAAAAATCGCCGTTGCCACCCCTGCGATATTTCCGGTTCCAATAGTTGCGGAAAGCGATGTCATCAGCGCATTGAACGGACTGATTTCACCTTCGCTTCCACTGGATGGGGTGCGGCCTTTCCAAAGCAGCTTGAAGCCGAAACCAAGCTTGGCGATTGGTAACAACTTAAGACCAATCTGCAAAAACAGGCCCGTTCCGAGGATAAGCACCAACATCAACGGACCCCAGACGATAGAGTTGATACTGCTTACAAAATTTGTGAGAGCTTCCACGAATAGACTCCTCCTTTATTATCTATTTTTCGGCGATACAATCGCCAAGGTATCCGGCAAGGCGCATGATCCATCCGGTTCGTAATTTAACCCAAAAAGGCAACCTGCCAAGCTGATACGCACTGCGCCGCAAGCGATCAGCTAATTTACTTATACGGATTCTTGCATCTGAGTGAGAGATCAACGGATGACCAATACCGGACAATCAGCATGCCGCACCACTCTCGCTGCATTGGGGCCAAGTAGATAGTCTTTTAACTCCGGCCGATGAGAGGCGATGACAATAAGATCAATATCGAGTTCTGTGGCAAGTTCAACAATCTCTCGATAAATGGATCCCTGGCGAACGTATTGCGTGGTTTCGATATCTGTTGGGACATGAGATTCCACTAACTTCGCAAGCTTTGGTTTGGCATGGGCAATCATCTTAGCGCTATAGTCTTCGGGCAACCATGCAAGCTGCGGAGGCTCTTCGGGTACAACAGTAACCAAGAATAGCTCTCCACCAGAATGCTTTGCCTGATCTATCGCCGTTGGCAACGCATCACTCCACGAACTTTCATCAGCCAAATCAATTGGGATCAGGATTTTTTTGAAGCTCCGCATACCTCTTCCTCCATGGTTTTACAGATTTTGGAAAAACCGGCCTTCTCGATTAACTCGTCATTCGGTTTTCTCGGCCGTGACCATCAAGCAACCAGGCTTAAACCCCGTTGCCCTTGATAAACCTAAGCACAGCCGGGCCTAATTCAAATACGCTGGATAACCGTGTTAAATACCCGCTAGATACACTTCACTCACAGCCAGCGCGCAAATCTAACCCCTGCGTAACCGGCAATACGCTATCCCATCGGTGGCATACCATTTTCGATGCCAGCGCACCGCCGAATACACTTCACGGCGAACTATAGTAGAGACTGTGCTACTGGGTCAAAACACCGGGGTTGATTGCCCTGAAATGGGAGCGATCAACAACCCGCACAACCAGCTTTTGTGGGATTTATTGGCGCACCCAAAACCAACCCAGAAGAGGTTTTCCGATCAAGTCTTATCCGGTGTCGCGGTCGATAGTCAACTTGAGGGCCGGGTTAACTCTACGCGTTCTTGAACTGCCATGGTGTTGTATCGCCCCAAAGGGGCATTCGGCTCATTGCCGGTGCCGAAGCTGTATTGTATCTAACTACTACCTCGGTCTCGTTTCGAAAAAACGGTCCGGTAGCCATACAACTTTCGACCACGCTTAGAATGTTAGTAAACCGGGAGGGCCACTATTTTTTTTCCGTCTCGATGTTCACGTAACTGCATCCCGCATCACTCTTGATGGTATTCTTCATGGTGTGACCCCCGGCCGCATCCCGCTTCGCCACAGCGGCGAGCCAATCACTTAAAAACGCGTCGACGACCTTTGCGTCTTTGTCACCCAATGCATTCAACAGGCCCTCCTGACACTTGGAGGCATCGTCACCCTGCCCTCTCAGCCCCATAAGAAACTGAAAATGGGGCTCCAGATGCTTACCGTAGAGAACCTTTAGGTCATCCACATGTTCTTGCTCGAAGGTATCAACCAGGCCAACGATCGTCTGCCCATCAGGTTTACCGGTCAGGGTAACCGGAACGGCTGCTTGGCCATGGCATGTGGGAAGGCCCTTAATCTCTTTCCCAGGCAGGTTCATGGTCCATTGGTTGTTGACCGCTTGAGTGATAACCGTCAGATCTGCCGAAAAATCCACATCAAACTCCGCGAATCTGCACTGTTTTGTCTGGGCATCATAGGTCGTTGACTTGGGTTGCAAGGCAGAAAAAACAAGTTGACCCGCTTTCTGTACTCCATCCGGAAGCGGCACACCATTCACGGTGGGCAGGGTGTACCCCAGGGTGGGTTCCGACAATACCCGCTTGATAGGGTTGTCGCGAACCGGGGTGGGATCGGTAAACTTGATGGCGCGCTGCACGGTAGACACCGAGCCCTGTTGCTGGATAACGTGGCTTAGCTCATGGGCCATCAAGGTCCGCCCCTGCCGCGTGCCAGGCTGATATTGACTGGTACCGAATACCATGTCGTTACCCCGGACAAATGCCCGGGCATTGATGGCATCCGCCAATTGGTTGGCAAAACCACCGGTATGTAGCCTAACCCCCGAAAAGTCCTCGCCGAATCGCGGTTCGAAGAACCGGCGCTCAGCGTTGGACAGGGGTTGTCCTCTTCCCGCCAGTCGCTGCACACCCGCCAACAGCCGGGGATTGTCTGCCGGCTCCTCGCCCGGAAGGGTCTTGGTCCCGAACGCGCCCGCACACTGGCGAAGCCGAGGCCGATGCTTCGCACAGGCTGGACAGGTTCCGCGGGAAGACGGATCCGCCATCTCCATGACTGCCTTGGCGGTTCGGTCCGCCTCTGACTCCCAGGCATCATTGGCGGCCCCCAAGGTAAGCTTGGGTTGGATCCGGCCATCTTGCAGCAATCGGCGAACCACGCCGTCCTGTCCCGGCGCCACCTTTGCGGGCCCACTTCTGTCCGCCCGTTTTTCCGAGTCCTTGGAACCGGTAAATTGCCTATTCTTGGATTGCGTTATTTCGCTGCCCATGCCTGTACCTCCAACGCATTGCAGATACCATACATCGACCGCTGTTCTCGGGGAGCCGGACGACCATCGACACGGCAACCCGGCCCCGCGCCCTACGACAATCCCGGGCCGGTTATCAGTCGCGCCATTCTCAGCAAAAATATAGCAGAGTGAAGAGCAGATGAACGAAAAGTCTGATCGAGACCCCACCCGGACCCAGGTTATTGGCAAGAGGAAGCGGGTTAACCAACACCGGGCATTTGAAAATGCAAGGGTTGACGGATAGTTGACTTAACCCCGGATCCCTGTCGAACACTGCTTGGCACCACCGGATGGCCGTTTAGATGGGTTACGTCCGCCCCCATCGGGTAACCAACGGTGGCTTAATCGAGTGTCTCGGGTGTAATCCTAACCACCGGCGAAATGCAGGGGATCGCGATATTTTGTGAATACTCATCGGTTGGTGGCTCTCGATTCAGGGTTCCTATGACCACTACCCGCTTGCCGATGAGGTCTGGCCGTTCGTTCGGGGAGCGGCCGTCCACATGTCCCCAAAAAGATTCCAGCAGAATGGCGGTTCCATCATCGATTACCACCACGGGCCAATGAACGAATACCACGTTTTTTTTGGTTGTAAATGGCTTGATACCGTATACCCCCGGCACCTGGCAGGGCTTACCGTATACCCGCTCCAGATCCGCGGCCGTCCTGCATATGACATTACCGTCAGGCATGGGCTATTCCTTCATCGTTCGGCATCCAAGACTAGGCGGGTTTAATACGAACCGTGATTGGCTTGTGTCCATATTCGGGAGAAGTCAGATCCGACTGCAATCGTTGTTTTTGCTCCATGTGAAATGATAAGGAGCCCGTGGTGGCGTACATCTGAAAATCCCATGCCGTTTCTCCGCTGCCGGCAAAATTCTCGAGGGTCACACTGTCCGATCCCGACTGCATTATGACGGCTCCCCAGTGCCAGTTCCATCCAACGCTGTCCCCGCGCACGATACTGTGCGACTCCCCGGTCTTCACCTCCGCATACTGATTGATGCCGGCCGCTTTGTCGATCAGATCCCGTTCCGCCGCGGACTTGCCCCAGTATTCGGTCATCGCCGCTGCTGCGGTAGCCTTTCCCATGATCTTCATCATCACATGATCGCGCACCTGTTTTGAGGTTGTGAATACCGGCGTATTTACATAAACCCCGCCCGATTTATAGACGCCCTTGATATTACTGCCACCTTGGGGCGCCGATGTGTCGAATCCCGGCTTGGCCCCCATCATGATGGTTTTTGCCGCCCCCCCACAATCATCGACGATCTTCATGGAGAGTCCGGATGTGCCGGTGTTGACATTGCTGGCACTGATCCTGTGCAGAATCTTAGCCGGAACCGCGGGCTTCGGTCCGCCGCCGAAGGCCTTGTCAAGGTATTCCATGGTTACCGGACCGACAATCCCATCCACCTCCTTGCCGGTCAATCCAACCTTGCGCTGAAAGGATATCACCGCGGCCTTGGTTTCGCCTTTTGCGATACCGTCCGGACCATACTTGGGTAACGGGTGTCCCGCATCGATGAGCGCCCGCTGAACCTTCTCGACCGCGGGTCCCGTTGATCCCCAGCGGATATATTCGGTTGTCACGCTTTGCATGATCGCTTCCAGCCGGGGATCTCCCGCAAACCGGGGAGAGGTAAGCGTGCCACTTACCGCCGGTTTACCTGCCCTCACCGTCAAGGTGACTCCCGCCTCCTTCGCCAGCGATATCGCCGATTTTTGACCTTGCAACTTGGTATCCGAAGCGCTGATAAGACTGGGTTCCGCATAGAAGTGTTTGGAACCGTAAAAGGTATTTCTGGAGACAATATTGGTATCTTGCCGAACCGCCATTTTTTCGTCGTCGGAAACACGGAATTCTTTTCCACCCAGGGTCTTTTTCGAGTACAGACTCAAGCGCGGCACCATTCCCCTGGTACTGGTAACTTGACCGCCCCGAGCAGCGTAGCTATTTGCATGACCCTCCGCACCCGGATCCCTGGCCCGCGAGACACTTGCAGCGGCGTCCATGGGATTCGAGCGCTGCTGGACCGCATGAAATGCCTCGTGCTTGATCACCTCGTCGCCGACTTGACGATCACTCAAGCCGATGTTCCCCGCGTAGCTGTATGCCTTGGTGCCCAGCATGCTGCAGGCCCGTGCTGCCCCGTCATCCGCATAGACCCGAACAGAATCCACCGCATTCCCGAGTGATGGCCGGTAGTCACCCAGGTTCTGCAGGGAGCTGTGCTCCCCCCTCAACCCCGCATCCGCGGTCCGCTCCATATCCATGCCTGAGGCACCCAGGACCTGGCTAGGCTTACCCGCCGGGCGATCACCCAAAGAATGCAATATATCCCTTACGGATTGATGCTGACCTGGGTTATTGAACGCCGGTCCACCGACGGTGGTTGCGCGCGTGTACCGCTGCCGTAACGGCGGTGCATAGGTCTGTCGTGCCATTGCGATTTCCCTCCATACCCGACGATGGACTAGCCCGCCCCCAAAGCCGAAGGCAGCCGTGCGTTCTGATTTGATCCAGGCAACCCGACGTCCCGCCCCATCCCGGATTTTCGGTCCGCCTCGCCAGACTGATTCACGCTTGTCCGGCTTTTTCCTAGACTATAGATCAAATATTCCACCTGCTGTGAACGCTCGGCATGGGGCCATTTAACACCCGCTATACCCCGCACCCCATCCCTAGCCGCCAATCCGTGCTCGATAGCGTGCCGGTTATTGGCTCGGCAATTGGCGGCTCGTGTGAAGCGTTCACGGCCACCCTCCGGGAGCCCATTCCAAATCACAGGCGCTCAACCTTTATGTTATCCAGGTATTTGATTATGTGTCTATTTTCGATATGCTTCCTGCCGCCATGCGATTCAGTATCCAGACCAAGCTTTTCTTGAGCCATTTTGCCGCGATCATCCTGGTGTCGGGCAGTGTCGGCACCTACTTCTATCAAAGCGCTATCGGTAATCTTATCCACGCCCTCCAATCCAGACTGCAGAATAGCGCGGCCTTGGTGAGTCAGGGGTTGGAGGGCAGAAATCTTGATCAGATCCGCCACGCCGAAGACATCAAGCTTACAAACTACCAGGAAAATGTCGATTCCCTGAGAAACTTCGTAAAGGCAAATCCGGATATCGCCTTTATCTATGTGATGCGTAAGGAGTCGGATAAGGTGTTTTTCGTGCTGGACTCCGACACCGATGACCCAGCCCTGCCAGGAGAAGAATATCCGCACCATATTCCGACCCTCATGGAG
>JAGRGP010000114.1:0-200 GCA_020445415.1 Gammaproteobacteria bacterium
AGGGGATCGATCTCGATAACGCGTGCCTTGGCCATTTCGCTTTGCCTCGCTTGGACGAGTTGCCAGTCAGTCGTATTTGATAAGGTCGTAGGGCAGCATCTCGGGCTGCCCGGCGAGCAGCGCCGAAAGGGTCTGCCAAAGGGTATCCCCGGAAGGGGGGCACCCGGGGATCTGGTAATCCACCTTGACCACATCCGCCA
>JAGRGP010000114.1:310-45411 GCA_020445415.1 Gammaproteobacteria bacterium
ATGATGGCATTGCGCATCACCGGCAACCCGCCCATCACCGCGCATTGACCCACCGCCACCAGCACCTCACAGTTACGCCGGAACTCCTGGAGTGTGTGAACATTCTCCTCATTGCAGCATCCCCCTTCCACCAGTCCGAGATCGCAACGGCCCGTGAAGCGTTTCAGATCGTTGAGTGGCGAGCGATCGAACTCCACCTCCTGTAACAAATCTAACAGTCGCTCGTCCATATCCAACAACGACATGTGGCAACCAAAGCAACCGGCCAGGGAGACCGTCGCGATACGCTTCTTTCTCACGGGGTCTCCTTTCGGCGGCGGCTGATCTGGTGGCCGATCGGATGTTGGTCAAATTCCCGCTTGCCAATGGGTGCGAAAAAGCCCCGCCCTTTCTGGATGATGCAACCTACCGGGCACGTGTTGATATTGATCGCCTTGTCATCGATGCTGGCATCGGTATCCGCGAGGTTGGCACCATTCACTCCCACTTTCTTGTGAATCCCCCGGCCAACGTATTCGAACACGTTTTTGCCATCCACATCCCGGGACGCACGGATGCAACGCCCACAAAGAATGCACCGGTTGGTGTCGAGAACAATGTCAGGGTGAGACGCATCCACCGGCCGCACCGGCTGTAGATAGGGGTATTTGGTTGCCTGGGTAATCCCCAGACGGTAACCCATCGCCTGCAACTCGCAACGGCCGCTGGCCTCGCAGATCGGACACAGGTGATTACCCTCATGAAACAACATGCGTACCAGGTCGCGGCGGTAATTTCTAATCTCGTCGGTCTCACTCTCGACCACCGCGTCGGCAAGCGCGGGCTGGGTACAGGAGGCCACCGTGCGGCCGTTCATCTTCACCACGCAAACCCGGCAACTGCCTTGTGGTTTCAATCCCTCCGTGTCGCACAATCGGGGGATATAGATTCCGGCCGCGTCTGCCGCCTTCATCACTGTCTGACCTGCGGCCGCTGTGACCTGCACACCATCGATGAAAAATCTGATCGTATCTTCCATGGTGTCACTCCCGGGGGCTGTCGTCGTAAGTAGGGTCATAGATCATGGAGCGCCGTTTGGCCAGGTGCCTGGATTCCTCCAACGCCGACTGAATATCAAAGGCAGCCTGCATGCCGTCCTTGCTCTTCTTTAGCAGCGCGGCATAGACCAGGGGAAAGTTCTTCAAGGTAGTCAGCACCGGATTAGGCGAGGTATGGCCAAGACCGCAACGGCTGGTTTCCGCGATAGTCCTGCCCAGCTCCCGCAGATAGTCCAGATCTTCGAGCTGACACAACCCCTGGCGGATCTTGTCGATGCGTTTTCTGAGAAAGACGTTACCCACCCGACAAGGGGTGCAATAACCACAGCTTTCGTCAATAAAAAAGTCCAGAAAATACTCAACGATTTCCAGAATATTTCGGCGCGCCGAGAAAACCATGATCGAACCGCCGGTATGGAGATCCTCGTTACAGATACGGCGACCAAACTGGCTCATGTTGATCATCTCGCCGCTGGCTCCTCCGATTTGCACCGCCGCCGCATCCTGGGCCCCCGCCAGTTCCAAAAGATTTTTTACGCTGATCCCAAACGGCAATTCGTAAATCCCCGGCCGCTCACAATCACCGCTAACACTCAACAGCCGGGTCCCGCTGCTGCCCTCGGTACCTAAGGAGCGGAACCAGGCCGCGCCCTGATCCAGGATACGCGCCGCGCAACAAAAGGTTTCCACATTGTCCACGACCGTGGGACACCCGAGATATCCGGACTGCACCGGAAACGGCGGGCGGGTCTTCGGCTCGCCCCGCAACCCCTCGCAGGAACTGATCAGGGCACTTTCCTCGCCGCAGATGTAGGCTCCCGCCCCCAGTTGGATACGGATATCGAAATCGAACCCGCGGTGTCCGCCGATGGCGCTACCCAACAGTCCTTGCTTGCGACGGCTATCCAGAATCGACTGGAGATACTCCCTCAGATAAGCGTATTCATTCCGTAGGTAGATGACCCCCTGCCCGGCGCTCACCGCGTAGGCGGCTAGCGTCATACCCTCTATCATCAATCCAGCCCGTTCCGTGAGCAGCACCCGGTCTTTGAAGGTGCCTGGCTCGCCCTCGTCCGCATTGCAGAAGATATAACGTTGGCTGGCCGGGGTCTCTGCCGCGATCCGCCATTTCTGTCCGGTAGGATATCCGGCACCGCCGCGCCCGGTGAGCCGCGCCCGGTCTATCTCATCAATGACGAGTTTGGGCGACCTGGCCAAGGCATTGTTAAGGCCGGCCTCCGGGCTAATCCCGGCCAGCAATACCTCGCCGGTCAGCCTGATATTGTTGCGGACCATGGAGTGAATCAGCGGGTGCGTGTTGTTGCCGTCACCCAGGGGCAGCTCCAGCGCAGCCGGATCCACGCCGCTTACCAGCTGGTCGGCGATCGCTCGCGCGAACGGAACCGTGAGATTGGTTATCACCCGCCCGTTGAACAATCCCGCCGGCGCCTGATCGCTCATGCCGATACAGGGTGTGCACAGAAGCGAAAAACGGCCATCGGCGCTGGTCTCCCCCGGGCGCACCCCCAAGCTCTCGGCAAATACCCCCGCAATCTCCTCCACACCACTGTGACGGTCGATGATATCGTCACACAGGCGGATGGTTACCTCACCGAGCGGCTCGGTAGAGAAAAAGGCATAGAAACTTACCATTCCCTCTACCTCCACCCGGTAGCTGCCCACTTGCTCGGCAATGCTTGCCATTAGGGCGGGCTCAACACAGCGAAACCTGGACTGCACTGCCAACAGAATATCCAGGAGCCGAGTCCGATCGTTGCCGAACCGGGCGCAAATCTCGATCACCGCCTGTTTCTTGCTCTGCTCGATAGCCTGATTCATACTCGCCCGTGCTGTACTTGTCTGCCCCTGGCCATTGGTGGCTCAGTTTCGTGGTTTGTTGGTAAGCATAGTCCGACAACGGCAACGACGACATGATCCGGCTCAGTATCTACGCCCGTACCGCCCGCAGCCTGCCGTCCCATCCATTGTAGATCGGCGGTGGAATTATCGCCCGAACATAGCTCGCGGCTATTTCACTGTTATTGCACCCCCTGGCCACCCAGCTAGCTTGGGACCGGCCGGATCGGCGTATTCAGGATGACCCTACTGACTGGTCAACAGTTGTTCGAAGAGCGCCGCATCATCAAAGTGACGTCTAGCGCCAAAGGCAATGGCATGGCGACCCCACTGGCGCATGGCCCCCGGAGATACGATACCGCTGGGCCAGAGTAACAGCCCTTCCAGCCGCTCACTGCCGTCAATCAATCCGTAAGGAGTTGAATAGAGGCTGCGGGACAGCTCCCCTGGAGCCCGGTGGCGCAAGCTGTCAAGGGGCCGCAACGCATAGGTCTTTGCCTCCGCTGGGGGTACTCCCCAGCGCAGTCCGATCAGCATGTGATCGCCGCTACTAATCGCCACGTGCAACCGCTCTCCCGGAGCTCGCCCCCGGGCCGGCGCGGGAAGCCACAAGGGGGGCTCGCCCAGTTCACCATCACCACGCGGGTGAAGCTTCCGGTCAAACAATACGACCACATGATAACAGCCGCAGGGGTGGATGCTATCCACCACCATAGGCCGACCGTGCTGATCAAGGGTGAGGCGCAGGATCAGTCCATCCAACCGCCCCGAGTAGATATCCAGGGGAGCGACAGCCGGTCGCTCGTCAAACCACAGGAGGTAATTGAGTTGCAACAACATCTGCCCGCTCCACCGGGTATAGGACACGTGGCTGAAGGTCACCGGTTGTCGTGTCTCCACCGCCACCTGCTCCGCCCGCCGTACCGGAATACCCGGAAGGTCGTGATCACCCAAGGTCTCAATCTCCCAGACCGGGGCGAAATGCGCGAGCAAACGGTCTCGCTGGAGATCGTCCAACCGGGGCAGCCCCAAGGGATTCCGGCGCACCGCTTCTCGCAGCCAAGTCGCGATCTCACTCGGCTCAAGCAGGTTGGGTGCCTGAAAAACATAAGACCGCTGGGGGTGACTGGGTCCTTGCCGGAAGCGTTCTTCCAACTCGGCGTGTAGGCCGGCCAATCCCGACAGCATCAATTGTCGGCTGATGGGATACAGCCCCAGTAGCCGATAGGCGGTTTGGTATTCTCCGGGGTAGGGGCGCGTTCCCAGCTCGCGTAAATAGTCCTCTCTACCGACGAGCTCGGACACCCCAGACTCCAGGCAGCCGTACAGGCGTTGAAGGTCGCGGCCGTCAGCCAGATTGGCGTGATCGGCAGCCAGTGCCGCTTTACCCTGCTCCAAGGCCAACTGCAGCCACGCCCGACGCCGTTCCTCGGTTTCCACTTCAGGCAACAAGCTCCACATCAACCGGTCAGCCCGCAAGTAAGGGTACTCGCCAACCGGTCGCGCCTGGACATCGGCAATCCCCTGCTGCACGGCAGCATCGTGCAGTGCCATCAATTGATGTTCGCAGGCGGCCATGGGCAACCGCTCCGATGGCATCAGGGTGCAGCCCCCAAAGATCAGGGGGAGCAGCATCAACAACAAGAACCGGGAGTACATGGGTAAGGATGCCTCGGCCGAGTATCTGCCCACCAATTTCCATGTGACAAATACTATAATCGTAAACGATAGGATAAACCCACGCCGGCTAGGGAGGTAACCCATGCGGCTCTACTTGGTCCAACACGGCGAGGCTGTAGCCGAGGCTACGGATCCCGATCGACCACTGACCCAGCGGGGACGGGATGAGGTACACCGGACTGCGGTGTGGCTCGGCCATTGCGGCGTTCAGGTCCAACGCGTGTTTCACAGCGGCAAAACCCGCGCCCGGCAAACAGCGGAGCTACTAGCGTCATCGGTCTGCCGAAAAACCGCCCCCCAAACCCTGAACGGCATTCGACCCAGGGATGACTTGCCGCCTTTTTTGCAGGAGTTGAGCGGCTGGGACAAGGATACCCTGGTGGTGGGTCACTTGCCGTTTCTGGCCAAGGTGGTAACCCGCCTATTGTGTGACCGGGAACAAACCCCGTGGGTGACATTCACGCCCGGCACCCTCGTCTGTCTGGAGCGGGTGTCTGAAAACGGCTGGACGCTGCGCTGGATGCTACCTCCCGAGCTTGCTCCGGCATGCCCCGGTTAGATGAAAGTCGCGCCGAACTCCCACCGTGTAGATATCGCCCTCGCCCAGATTGACGGTCACACCGGCCTCAGAGCCTGACCGGACCGGTATCGCATGGGAGGTGGACGAAAGTCTGACCGCGGACTCCCCAAGCACCGCGCGGCACCGTAAAAACCGCTTTTCACCGATCGCGCGCCAGTTCACGGTAGATACCCAGGTTTCCTTCCACCATGACGTCAACGGAAAACTCACGGGCCATTAGTGCCCTACCGCCTTCCCCTAGACGATCGGCCAGGCTCGAATCATCGAGCAAACGGCGGATGGCGGCAGCCAGGGCCTGGCTATCTCCCGGCGGCACCAGCAGACCGTTCTCACCATCCCGCACTGCCTCGGGCATGCCACCAGCACGACTCGCGATTACCGGGATACCGGCACTCGAGGCCTGCAACAACGCTACCCCTAACCCCTCCTTGAGCGAGGGAAGCACCATTATCTCGAAACAGGGAAGGAGCCGCGGGAGGTCGTGCCGGAATCCCCCGAACACCACCCGCCCTTCCAACCCCAGGGAGATAAGCTGCTCGCGAAGCACCTGTTCTTCCGGACCTTGCCCGAGAAGCAACAGGTACAACCCAGGATAATCATCGACCAAGCGGGCCAGGGCCTCAATGAGAAAGCGGTGCCCCTTGCGCGGGATCAGTTGGGCTACCGCGGCGATCACCCGAGCATGGCGGGGCAGGGAAAACGCCTGGAGAAACCAGTCACGCTCGCAGTCACCAGGCGGCATGGAAGAGGCCACGGCGCTGCGCACGCATACCACCCGAGCCGGGGATACCCCGGCCTCCAGCAACACCTCCCGAATGCCCTGGGAAATGGCTATCACCTTCTCGTAAAGCGGGTATTTCAGCCTTACCTGGAGCGGACTCTCCCGATTGTCCACTCGGCGCGAGAGCACCGCCGGGACTCCGCACCAGCGAGCGGCGATCCCGCCCATAATGTCGGCCCCCCGGCGACTGTGCAGATGCACGACATCGGGCCGCTCCCGGCGGATGATTGTGGCCAAGCGGAATGCCAAGCGCAGATCCAAATCACCGGCCATGGGTACTGGGTAAACCTTTGCCAATCCGGCTTCAAGCCCCCTTTCGAGGGCGCTACCCGGCGGTACGACCAGCACGTTCTCCACTCCCCTGGCATGCAGCCCGGTAATTAGATAACGAACCTGCAGAGCTCCCCCGTAAAGAAAGCGTCCCGCCTCGACGTGAAGAATCTTCATGGATAAGTTAACCCTGTTCGGTTACAACGGCCGCCCGGTGGCACCGACCGGAACATAGCGCCGGTTTGCGGGGGTGATTGTAACAGTGATTACCGGACAGAGTTTGGCCGCGCGAAACCGAAGTAACCCGGCACGGTCGATAGGGGACATCCCCGCCGGTCGCCAAGCAACGGCAAGGATAGCCCCTCAGGACAACAGCGAGGCGTAATCCGACTCCAATTGCTGAAAGTTCAACGCGGCGATAAAACGACTAAAGCTAAACCAAGACGCCAACCCCTTGATATCGGAGAAATGAGGGGGTATGAAACGAGGCGGCATGACGATACCCTCCGCCATCAGCTGGTCGATGACCCGAATATCTTCGAGTTGAATCTTACCGATAAACAACAACGGTAATTTTTCGAGTTTCCCTCGGGCCACCGCTAGCCGCATGAAATTGTAGGTCTGCACAAATCCCTTCATGTAGGAGATATCCTTACTGAAGGGTCTCCCATCCGGCGTACTGCCACGGAATACCCGGCTGGCTATCGCATAACTATCTTCCTCGTTCAATTCCTTGTCTCGTAGGTAATTGTAGATTTCGATGAAGTTTCCCCCCGCTTCCGCCAAGGTGATGGCTCGTACCCGATTGATCAGCCGGTACAGGCGGGATGGCGTGGAACGCAGAGTGATGATCTCGGTGAGCACCGCCAAACCCTCCTGGGTAACCGTGGTGGATGGTTGTCCCTTACCCAGGAACGTGCAGTAAGGCTGGGCCATGCCATTCAACGTGGTACCAAGATGCACCCAGCCTTCATGGGCCTCCAGCACATCGATATCGTTGTGGTTCAGCAGCGCCCCCCGGCGAATCTTGATGTAGTCGGTACCTGCCGCTGCATCGGCGGTAATACCGTCACTAATCATGACCCGGATGCCATCGTGGGGAAACACTCGGTTCATGCGTGCATTTAGCTCCGTCACCGCAGTCTCGGCATCGATCGTCTTGGGTGCCTCCTGAATGGCATCGTGACGGAGCAGGTTGATCAGCGTCTGTTCCATGGTGGTACCCAACTCGGCCACCGTGGGATCCCCCGCATGGAAGACATCCGAAGCCGAGCCGTAGAGTTCTTGTGATAGGTCCCCAAACTCATTGCAGCCACGTGCTTCGAGCATACGCACCACCATCTGATATTCCCGGCAAACACGCCGCATCATGCCGGTGACGGGACTGAGCTGACCCAGAGAGCGGTTAATGTCACGTTCGATCTCGTGGAACTCCCGGCGCTTCTGTATTGGCTCGAATCCCAGCGGACATTCATCACGATAGTAGTCCCTGCCGACCGCAGGCATCACCCGACAGCCGCTGTTGAAAAAGGTCTCCTTGATGGACTGATTCCACTTGATCGCATCCAAGATTCGAATTGGCTTTTGAGCTTCGACAATACGGTCGGAGATCTGCCTAACGGCTTCCAAATACTCGTGGGTGGCGGGCATGACGGGTTCGACAAGACCATTCAACTGAGCGGTTAATGTATAGCAATTCCGGCGGTGTGGATAGCTTCTCCCGCTAATGTCTGCATCGAGATACCCTGGGGTAACACGCAACCGTATCGGCGCGGTAAAATAGTGGAATGGTCGAAAATCGCTCAGCGTGGCAGCCAGGACTGCAACCGGATATTCCCGCGGAGTTTAGGGCGTTGGAAACCATCTACCGTCCCGAAAACGTGTCAACGCGGCTGGTGGACGTTGATGAGATTGCCGCCCAAACCGGTCTCAGTCACGAAGATCTGGTGGTGTTCAAACCGGAGCGTCTCGCGCTGCACGAGCTTATCATCCGGATCACCGCGGATGTCGTCGTCCAAGAAGGGAGCGATGAGTCTGCCTTGGGGAGAAATTTCCGACGCATCGCCAATTACCTCATAACCCGCCACTTACACCCGCGCCTAGAAGAGATTACCCGCACCTATACGGTACTGCATGACACCGTTTATCCCGCGGTTCGCCAAGCGCTGTCCCAAACCCTCTTCAACCCACCGCCAGCCCGCCCCGCCCCCAAGCCAGCATGGCTTTGCTTCTGGCGGCGTAACGCCAATCCCCCCGCCTACGGCGAATCGATACAGGAACGAGAGCATCGAGCCATTACGCAATTCAGAGCGATTGGACTTTCCACGCCGGACAGTTTGAACGCGGCCATTCACAAGGGTCTCTACCGTGTCTTGAGTACGATTTCCGGGAACCGAGGATATCTCGGCCCAGACTTGGAATTACTAACCCGACTGGTCGGCAATCACGTCTGCAACAGGTTGGGCAGCGAGCAGATCGGCACACTGATCGCCCCCTGGATCGAAACGGCGCTCCGGGAAGCCGGTTATCCACGTATCCCAAATACTGAGCGGCCGGTGCTAATCAGTCTGAAAGGGGCATCGGCGGCCGGCAAGAGTTCCCTGCGGCCGATGCTGAAACGAATGATGGAGGAACGGGGGATACACACCGATGGTTACGCGACGATAAGCCCCGATATCTGGCGGCGGTTGCTGCTCGATTACGAGGCGTTGGGCGATGCCTACCTTTACGCTGGCAGGCTAACCAGTCACGAAGTGATCATCATCGACGGCAAATTAGACCGTTATATCCGCAGCAAGGCCGAAAGGTATGGCGCAATGCCCCATCTGCTGGTCGACCGCTTCCGTTTCGACAGCTTTTCCACCGAGCGTATTTCCAGGGTTCTGCATGGTACCTATGTAAAGCACGTTGACACCCTATATATGTATTTTGTGGTGACCCCGCCGCATGCCACGGTGGAAAGAGGTTGGGAGAGGGGACTGCAGACCGGGCGGTATAAGGCGGTGGAGGATTTCCTCGACCACAGCGTGGAAGCCTACACGGGCATGCCCAAAATCCTCTTCAAGTGGCTCGCCTACGACCGCCCGTTGTTTAGGTACGAATTTCTCGACAACAGTGTACCCAAGGGCACCTTTCCCCGGTGTATCGCCCGCGGTACCCAGCATGAAATTAATATCATGGATTGTTCGGTATTGGTTGATATCGAACGTTATCAAAAGATCAACATCAAGGCGCGTAACCCGGACGAAGTTTATCTCTCCGGGTCGGTATCCAGCGTTGCTGGCAATACCGGATTCCTGAATCAATGCATCGCCCGAATACCCACCGTCAACTTCATCGATCCGGAAACCAACGCTGTGTACCTGCGGGTAGACAACGGCACGTTTACCGTTGTCGATAAAGAAGCCTTCGCCAAGACCCTGGAGAACCGGGAAAGGCACGAAATATTTTCCGTGATCGCGCCGGAGATCACCGCCCAGATAACAGCACTATCCGCAACGGCGCCATCCTCGCGTTAACCTGCACGGCGCGGCCGAGACCCGGAGTCCCGGTCTGATTGGTGCCTCCGGCGGTTGATCAGCCGATCGCCACCAGTTCGATGTCGAAGTTGAGGTCCTTGCCCGCCAACGGATGATTGCCATCAACGGTAATGGAATCCTCGGCCACACCGACCACGGTCAGGTTGACTACCTGACCATCCGGGGATTGAGCCTGTAGAGCCATGCCTTGAGTGGGCTCAAGCCCATCCGGGAGCGCACTCTTCGGCACCTCGTGGATCATCTGTTCGTGGCGTGGACCGTAGGCGTCTTCCGAAGGGATATTCACCGACTTTTTGTCGCCCACCAGCATACCCTGCACGGCCTTGTCGAAACCCGCGATCACCTGTCCCGATCCGAGGGTAAACTCCAAAGGATCCCGGCCGGCCGAGCTGTCAAACTGGGTGCCGTCCTCAAGGGTTCCGGTGTAGTGGATCTTAACGGTATCGCCGGATTTTGCCTGACTCATGTCGCCTCCTGTTTGGTTGAAAACCAGCAGCGCACCCAAACCAACAAAACCAGACATGAAGCAGATTGAACGGCATCGGCAATTTGAGAGGTGGTGGTTAATGAAATCTTTACCTCTGGCCTAACCGTACCAGAAAAGCGTCTTCAAAACGAGGATCTCCCAGATTCCCTACCCAACCGTGTGGACCTAAAAACCGGATACGCGGACGACAGGCCGGGTTGGGTCCGCTTGCGGTCAACCTGCCGCCCCGCTACTGGCCTGGCGGCCTTCTTGCCTGCAGCCGGCGATTCAGCGTTTGCCGGGTTATCCCCAACAGGGCGGCGGCTGTACCCTGGCTGTTGCCGGCCCGGCGCATTGCCTCGTCGATGAGCATTTCCGTTGCCGCCTGAATCGTGGGCAACGGATCCGGAAACACTCGAAAGCTGTTTTCCTCGCCACTGACCGCATCGGGTGGCCATCGCGCGGGTTGCTGTCCGGCGAAGATATGCCGCTTGAATACCTCCATGGAAAGCATGCCCCCGCTATGCTGCGCCAAGGCATCGGTCACCATCGCCTTCAACTCCCGCACATTGCCGGGAAAACGATGGACCTTCAATAAGTTGGTTAATTCCCGGGGTGGGGTCGGCACGTTGATTCCCTTGCTGTCCGCACCCTCGGCGAGAAAATGGTTGACGAGCAACGGTATATCTTCTTTTCGGTCACGCAACGGTGGCACCGAAACCTGATGAGCGGCCAACCGGTAATAAAGATCAGCGCGAAACCGCTCCTGCCCCATGGACTGTCGCAGGTCCCGGTTTGTGGCGCAAACCACCCGGGCGTCGGTGGTGCGGTAACTGTCCGAGCCCAGTGGATAGTACTTGCGCTCCTGAAGCAACCTCAGCAGCTTGACCTGAGAGGCCACCCCCAAGTCACCGATCTCATCGAGAAACAGCGTCCCGCCCGCCGCCTGGGCAATCATTCCCTGGCGTGGTCTATCCGCTCCGGAATAAGCCCCTTTCTGATGGCCGAAGAGCGTATCGGAGAACATGTTGTCATCGATTCCCGCCACATTGACCGCGACCAACGCTCCCCGCCTGCCACTGACCTTATGGATTGCCTCCACCAGCAGTTCCTTTCCAACCCCGGTCTCGCCCATCACCATGACAGGCTCCTCTGAATCCGCCACCGCCTCGATATACCTAAACAATGCCTGCATTCTACGGCTCTGCGTGATGATCCCGGTAAAGGCGTCGTTATGCTCCAGCCGGTCCAACAACAGGTGATGCTTCAACTGGCGTATCTCCCGCTGCATTCCCTGGCGTTCCATGCCGCGCCTGACACAGGAGATGAAACGGCTCTCTTCCACGGGCTTGACCAGGTAATCGAATGCCCCCTCCTTCATGCAGCTAACGGCGGTCTCCACTTCGTGCACCGCAGTCATCACCACGACGGGAATTTCCGGAAAATGGCGCTGGATCTCCGGCAACAGTTCGATACCGGTGATATTGGGCATGATCAGATCTAACAATACCAGCGAGGCTCCGTGTTCCTCCAAGTATCCCAGCAGTTTTCGACTGTCTTGAAGTGTCGTGATGGGACCGATGCCATGATTGCGCAGTAGCACCTTGGAGGTGAATAGCAATTCCTCCTCGTCATCCACCAGGACGACCGGGGGAATCGGACGACTCGCGGTCAGCATCGATCCGGCTCCTGTGACAAACACTCCCCAGAACTGAGTATGGGAAGCTGGACAGTAGCGAGCGTACCCTGTTCCGGGCTGGACTGAAAACTCAACTGACCCTTATGATTTTTCACAATCGTATCGGTAATGGAAAGGCCCAGGCCCATGCCGCCGCTGCTGTCCTTAGTGGTAAAGAACGGCGTGGTAATCCGGTCAAGCAATTCTTGGGGGATCCCATTTCCCTGATCCGCGACAGTGACCAAAACCGACTCCCCAGTGGCGTCGATACCACTCGACACGACTACTTTACGATTTCGGTCCGGCAGTGCCTGCAGGCTATTTTGTATCAGATTGATAAACACCTGTTCCAATTGCTGCGCATTGCCCCGTACTCGCACCGGTAAGCCCTCGCTATGAAACTCGAAGCGATCGGTGTGCTTACGGATTTGAGCATTCAGAATGGAAACGGCGGAGCGAAGAATATCGTGCAGATCGACCTCCTCTTCCAACTTCCCCTCATCCTGGCGGCCCATGTGTTTTAGGTTCTCCACGATCTTCTTGATCCTGCTTACATGCTTGTCGATACCCGAAACCAACCTAGGGACCACTTCCAGGGCTTCATCGATAGGCATTCCTCCAAGCTCGTAGGTGCCGTGCTCCAGGCGGTAGTTTTCCAGTATCGGTGCCGTTTCCTGCCAAAAATGGCCCAATGACGAAGAGGAAAAACCGATGGCGTTGTTCGGGTTGTTGATCTCGTGGGCAACACTGGCCGCCAGCACCCCCAGGGACGCGAGACGGGCGTTGCGGATAGCTTGCGCCTGCAGGGTACGGTTCTCCGTGATATCGGTGAATACCATCATGACCGCGTGGGCGCGGTCCTCGCGCTGAATGGGAGCCATGCGTACCTCCCACCAACTGTCATTATCCCACAAGATCTGCAGGCGGGTGGCGCTCAGAGTGTCGAATACCTGCTGGAGGCGCGTGTGAAACTGGTTGAAGACATCCGTGGGAAGGGCATCTCGCAAGTGGGTACCGACACGAATGGACGGGAACCGGTCCGGCTGGTGGCTGTTGAGAAACTGAACGACTCCCTGCGGGTCTACCGTGAGGATATGGTCGGGCGAGTTGTCAAACAGTGTCCGCAACATCTCCTCAACCTCGATCCGTTCCTTGATCTCCGTGCGCAAGGTTTCGTTGGCTTTCTCGAGATCAACCGTGCGTTCCTGAACGCGTTGCTCCAATTCCTCGTTGAGCATGCGCAGCTGTGATTCGATCCGTTTGTAGTCGGTAATGTCCTGGATGAAGCCCTCCATCCGCTTGGGCTCTCCCCCATCGTCTCGGATAATCTCTCCCAAAAGGTGTACATAGCGTACCGTCTTATCTGACCTTACTACCCGATATTCCACCGAGTAATTGACCTGAGGGTCACTCAATGCCCGACTCATCGCCATGCGTTCTACTCGGCGATCATCCGGATGCACTGATTGTAAAAAGGCTTCATAGGTGGCCTCGAACTCCTGAGGCTTCATGCTGAATATCCGGTAAGTTTCATCGGACCAGGTGATGACATTGGCGGGAATATCCCAATCCCAACTGCCCAGGTGAGCCAGTTCCTGGGCGCGCGCCAACCCTTTCTGACTTTTGATCAGCGCCGCCTCCGCCTTTATCCGCGGTGTAATATCAAACAAAAAGGTGATGAAGTAGTCCACCTTACCATCGGCCCCGCGAACACAACGCAAGGCGGTAATGGCATGAAAAATTTCTCCATCCTTGCGAATAAACCGCTTCTCGCGGGAATAGCCGTCGGTTTCGCCGCTGAGCGCACGGCGAAATTCCTGCAGCTCCTCGTCGAGATCCGCTGGGTGGGTCAAGCGTACCCAATTGGTGCTGCGCAGTTCGTCGGGCGAGTATCCCAACATTTCGCAGAGGCGATTATTGAAGCGTAACCAACCGGTTTCCAGGGAAGTATCGGCGATACCGACCAACCCCACGTCATAGTATTTTCTAAATCGTTCCTGAATGATGGCGATTTCCCGTACCAGGGGTTGACCAACCAGGATAATCGATGCACCGCCCAAGATGGCGACAATGGCGGTTAGCGAACTGAGAATGGCGGTGGGCGCCGGGTTTGGGTAATCGGATAAACTGACGGCGGCTACCGCAACCATGACGGGACAGGAGACGGTAATCAGGCTTAACAGGAATATTCGGTAACTGGGTTTCATCGACACCCTCTCATGAATGGCATGAACACAGTCGGATGGAGTGTCCGGCCGTCGCGCCCGCTTAGCTGGCGGTCGGCACGGATACCCCATGTCGATCAAATGGCTATCCCAACGTTCTGGGTGCCTTCCAGAGCAGACAAGCCTACCCGGGAATCTCAAAGATATGGATCGACTGGTCTTTGTCCGCGATATGCGCGGCCTGTGAATCTTTCATACGATCGGAGACCGCAACAATGCGGTTTTGGGAAATCCAGGAGACACCTTCCACATTGCCATACAGGATTTCCCCATCTTCCCGACGCGGAAACATATAGGTACTGCCTTGGTCGCGCCAATCCCATTGACGCTCTTCAAACACCCCAATCCACAACATGGCGTTTTCCTGAGACACGACAGCCACTCGGTCAGCATCGATCGCCATCGCCGAATAGTCTGTGAATTTCACCGATTTAGGCAGTTTTATGGTCCCAACATGCGACCAGAGCCGTTCCTTCAGTTCGAATACCTGGACGCGTCCACCGCCCGGCTTCTTCCCGGCTTTACCGCCTTGGCAGCGATTACCCTCGCACAAAGCGACCACATAGTCCCGTTTTTGGCGACGGATATAGGCCACCGCCTCAAATCCCTTGTTCTCGCTAGCAAACGTGAAATCAATCGGACGATGGGCGAAATAGGCCAAGGATTCATCATACTCGAAGATCTCCGGCTGATACTGACCGCCCTTGGTTTTGCGGGATTCGATCAATAGATAGAACTTGCCGGCATAAGGATTGTAGGTAATACCTTCAAACCCCTCCCTCCCCCGGGCCATTCCAAACAATCCATTCATCTGGTCCGGGGACAGATGATCTGACAACCTCGCCACGTCGGTTCTGTTATCAAATACAACGAAAAACTTCCCGTTTCGCGCCAAAACTCCGCTGGCCTCCAAGGGACCCGCCGGAGGATTGTCGGGGAACAGGTCTCGAATCTTACGCTCGCCCAACAAGTGGAGAGGCGATATTGGTATTTTCATTGGAGTTCAATTAATTAAAGGTCGACACTGGTATTCTCCGAAGTCGGCCTCCGGTGAATAACTGTCCTGCCGACATGAGATCCGGCTAGAATATCCGCCGGATACCTGCGCCCAGATCACCAACCAAGGGTTGGCATACGCTAGGACCGACGACTCCACCGTGTCAACAAACAGCCACGTAGTCCGCGTGAGCCGTTGCCCCAGCGTAATCGAAGAGAAATCAGACCAGGCAGGCAACCCCCGTGGTCATCGGAGCAAGCAGTACGGCGCCGCGGCATGCCGGTATCATCCCCTGCTATCCTACATTACCCTCGGGTGATTCATCATCACCCGCAGGCAGTGCCCGGGCAGAGACAATTTCGGACAGCGCCCGCCGCAACACCCGGAAAGAGGAGCGCAATAGAAACGCCGCCAGTAGCGTCGCCACGATGATATCGGGCATTCCGGACTCAAACACCCAGACGCCAACAGCCGCTAGGATGACGGATAGATTGGCGGCTATATCGTTTCGCGAGCATTCGAAGACCGAGCTCATATTGACGTCATCTCCCCGGTGGCGCCACAGCAATCCCAAACACAGTCCATTCGCCGCCAATCCCGCAAGGCTGAACAGGCTCATTATTTCATACGAGGGCAGTACCGGATCGGTGACCCGATAAATGATCTGCACAACCACCAGGCTCGCGGCAATGAAGATCAGGGCGCCCTTGAACAGCGCAACCTTGGCCTTTGTCGCCGAGCTTTTTGTGACGGCATACAGGCTCAGCCCATAGGTCAGCGCATCGCCCAAGTTATCGAGACTATCGGAAAGCAGCGCGCTGGACTTGCCATGGATTGCCGCGGCAACCATGGCGATAAACATCATTGCATTGATCACCAGTACCTTGATCAACGTACCCCGTTGCCTTTCCTGCAGTGCCTCCACCGCGCAGTTGTTCTCACAGCAAGAACCCATGATAGTCTCCTTGTAGGCAATCAGCGCCACACTGATGGCGAACTATAATTTTATCAGAGACCAACCAAAACCGGAGGGTCTCCCGGAACGCCTAAAGCGCGCCCAGTCGCGGGCACCACCGATTGATCGCCTCGGGGGCGAGTCGTACAAAGAGCAACCCACTAACCGGTAATAATCCCATGGAACCCCTTACTCAGCATATCTTCTTTCAGCGCAGTGACCTGACCATTCGTCATACTCATCTTGGCATGAAATTCCGGCTAAAAGACGCGCGGACCGAAGGACCACCGGGTGCCCCCGCCTTCCCGATTCGAAAAATCAGATTGGCCCTGCCACCGCGAACCAAGCCGAAAAAGCTTCGCGCTACGGTGGTGAGAAGGACCTTGGTGACCCAGACACCGGCCTTCGTTTCGTGTATCCAGCCCCAAGAGGACCCGTTTGTCTACTACGACAACATCGACAGCAAGCCATCTATCAAGCCGGTCTTACCCGATCGAGTACGCTACGAAAAGGCGCTGAAAGGAAAATCAAAGCTGGCGGTCATGGGAAGGCGCCTGCAAATCGGAAACTTTTCCATTGTCAATATCGATGTGTCACCCCTGCGCTATACCGCGGATGGCACCGTGGAGTTGATCGAGCATTTGGTGCTGGAACTGGTCGTGGAAAAAGACAAGAAGGCCTGTATCGAGCCACCGCTGACCAACGTTCAACGTTATAAGGAACACTCACTGGTGCATGAGCTGGTTGAAAACCGGGAGCTCGTGCGGGAGACACCGCTTCGACTCAAGGGTATCGAAAAATCTCTCCAGCTGCTCCCCTCGTCGTCGCGTATTCCAAGACTCTTTAAGCGGGGAACGGAACTGATCAGTATTCCCAAGTTTGTCGACTACCTGATCATTACCGATAACAACCGGTGGAACGCCCAGACTGCGGCAATCACGGGACCCGCGGGGAATCTGGTATCCGAATTCACCCGGCTCGCAGCCCACAAGAAAAATCGAGGCTATCGGACCCATGTCGCACAAGTTGGCGATATCATCTCTGGAAAATATGGGGATTTTTCCTCAGGCGCCCGTGACCTGCAGGAAGTCATCAGAAATTTTCTGAAACATTTCGTGGTTCAGAAGGGGGTAGAATGGGTACTGCTAGGAGGTGACACCAGTATCATCCCCCACCGACTCGCCTGTGCCTGTGCTTGGGGCCGGGTCTACCCCGGCTCACTGGACAATGACAACCAGTCGGTTTGGTTGGGTACCTACCTTGGGATGCGGGTAAACAGCAATGAACTTGGCGCCACTAGTCACGTTCTAACCAACTACAACACCGGGCAGCGTATCCCCTTCGACAACACGGGAAGCTCCAACGCGACCAACCCCGGGTGGTATTGCACCACCGACGATACCTTTGCCGTACGGAGCGCGGCACCAACCCGGTGGATTCGGGTTAATGGACCTGTCGCTTTGGTTAACGCGCCGATGGCTTGGTATACCCCCACCAACATGATTCCCACGGATATGTACTACTCCAGCCTCTATGGTCCGCTGTACAACCAGTCCGGGAAACATGACTGGGATTTGCTGGATAACGGACTCTATGGCCAGCACAATGAAAACGACAGCGGTCTTGGCGGCGCCGACCTCTCGGTGGATATCGGAATCGGCCGGGCACCCGTCGAAACCATGGAACAGGCAAAGATCTTCGTGGACAAGGTGATCAGCTATGACAACTGGGGGGCTGGCCACTCCGCTGCCGGCTATGTCCGTTTCAAGAAGATGTTGTATGTGGCCGAGCACTGGGCACGCTACTTCCATGCCATCGACCCGCAACCGGGAAACAGCTTTCCACCGGATGATCGCCACTACTACTCCGATACCACTGGCGGTCACGCATTGCTCCATGATTCCGCATTGCCCAAGGAAAACGCTGGAAACAAGATCATTTGCCGCTACAGCGATAGCGCACGCAAGGTATTGGAGTTCAACTTAAATGCCGGCGCTGGCACTCCGGGCTGGTTCTATGCCGCTGGTCCAAACAATCTGACGCCCAGTCTTATTGAGATCAATATTCTCTACCTTTCCATTAAAGTCCCGATCCCCACCGAATGGGTTGTCGTCTTTGGATCTGATGCCGATATCACTCCGGCAGGTTACGACATCGACAAAGAAGAGACAGATTCATCGATTATTCAACAGGAAGAACTTCGAGAGTGGGTAAAGAGTCAATTCGGCCGTATCAATCAGGTACAACGTCTGTATTCCGACGTAACCGACATGCCCACGGGCTCCTTTTCCGGTGCCGGACTGAAGCAGTTGAGCAGCGAAAACCTCGAGCAGGAGCTGAATAATGGTCATCATTTCGTCAGCCTGACCGGACATGGAAACTGGACCGGAGTCGCTCACCTGAACCACGCAATGATCAACCGTCTGAGCAATGGGGAGCATACATTCATCGCGATTGCCGACTCCTGCCTTACCAACAAGTTCGACGAGAACGATGCCATCGGCGAGTCGCTGCTAAATCATCCCCAAGGCGGCGCAGTAGCCTACATCGGCAATAGCCGCTACAGTTGGATCGGCATCGGTGATGATTTTCGGCTGCAGTTTTTCAAGGCAATGAAGTACAGCCGCAATTTGGCAACACTCAATGACTCCCGCTGCCTTTTCCAGAACGATTCCCAGCACCGGCTGTACAAGATCTGGACGATCCTGGAACAGACCCTGATGGGAGATCCGGAAATGAATGTCTACCGGACCGACCTGGATGCCTTTCCGAAATTTATCGGTAACAAGAACACGATGGAATTGCACCAATCGACCTGCCAGTGGGTCAAGCGTATGGCGTCATGGAACATGCGGTATTACGACGCCCTGGAGGACGCCATTGCGCTGGGTTACGACGGCTGCGCCTTTTGTCTGAAGAGCTATGATCACGGATAAGCGTGGGAATTGGAGGGCTTGGTCCGCGCTGCCTATGTTAGCATCCTAACCCTCACTAACCATCAAACGTGCCATTAAGAGGGGTGCAAATGTATACACTGCTAGTCTTGATCATTGGCGTTTTCATCGGTTGGAATTTACCGCAGCCTTCCTGGGCAAAGGCGTTGCAAGATCGCGTCCTGCGCGCCATTCGAGCCGCAACCAACAGTTCCGGAAAGGCGCCCTGAATATCGAGTCATCGAGTTTGAGCAACAATCCGATAGCCTTCGTTGCGCGGCCTAGAGGCAGTAGCTGCAAGTGAGCCCGAGGGTAGGCTGGAGTCCCGAATGCGCCCGGATCTGGATATCGAATCGGTAGCAATTTGCAACAGCACCCTATCACCGATAGAGTGACCTGCAGGGATCCAAACCGCTCGCTAAACGCACGGAATGTCGCGTTCCAATCATTCGAAGAGGCAATGAACAGCGTGCCGCAGCGGCAGCTTTCTGGTTTGCGCGCTCAGGATTTGACCTTTCTATTCGGCTCGGTGGCCACGATAAGCAACCGGGAAGACCGAAAACTGTTCGACCAAATTAGATTTCAACCGTCCCGGCTGTTCGACAACTGACGTGTATAACGCCTTCGTGGAGGCATTGCATGAGTCCGCAATGTTTGTTCGCCTGACTCCTTGAAACACGGCGTTGTATCGACGCGCATATGGAAAGACCACGAGCATAGCGAATCGCATGGCTGGGCCGCTGGCGAACCGCATTTTGTGGGAGAGGCTGCATATGATGAATCCGATGAGCAAGGCAGTGGGCAGTGGGTTTGATCCGGCATCAACCTCTGCTGAACGCCGCAGCCGTCGCCGTCTGCTCGGCGTCTTGAGCTACCTGTCCGGCTGTCTACTGGCAATGGCAACAGGCCTTTGTGGGCTGGCAGTATTTCAGCTCGATACCCATGCCCATATCTATGCCGGGATCTTCATCGGCATGGTAATCCTGACATGGGCCCTCTTAGCCGCAGCTGAGCGGTTTTTCATACCGGACGCGTGTGAAGCGCTTGCCCGAGATGGCCGACCACCGGTTGTATATCTGCGCCCATTCAGCGAAGACAAGCCGCTCGTCTATGACGAAATCAGTGTTGGCGAAACAACCACCGTTGAAACGGCCAGGGCTGAGGATTTTCTAGTCTCGTTGAATGCGGTGGGCCCCTTAGTGTCGATTGCCGAACCGAATCGGCTGGCACGCCTTGGCTTGCATCCTTTAGGAGCTTATCGTGAATTCGTTGGCATGGGGAACTGGCAAGAGCGGATACAAAAGCGCCTCGATCAGGCCAGCATGGTAGTACTTGCAATTGGTGATTCTCCAGGCATTGAGTGGGAAATCGCCCAGGCGCGGGAACGGATCGGCCCCGAGTCCTTGCTACTATATCTACCCCCCAGGCCCACTAATACGATGACCCGCAAAGGACGGATTGCCAAGGAACGGGCAGTTTACGAAAAGTACAAGCCGCTGATCGAGCGATACTTTGATCTGGTAATGCCGGCATATAGCGAAACCATCCACATCATCGGTTTCGATGGGGCCGGCACACCGATTTTGCCCACGCATACGGCGCCCGCCACAAGGTCGTTTACCGAACGCTCAAGAGTGGGCAAGGTGATCCGTGCCCAGCTCGACGAGGTCCTCGCCAAGGTACGGCCAGGGATTGATCTAGATCGCATCGAGCGGGTCGGCCAAGCAGGTATGTGGATTCGAACGGTGCTGGCCTACACTGTTCCGGTTGCGGCAGCCATGCTTGGCTTGTCAATCGTTTGGCCAAACCTAAGTAGTGGCGCCGCCATTACGGGGGGTCTTGTCTTGCAAATGCTGCCGGGGCTTTTGCAGATTTCCGGCTGGGTATTGATAGCGCATTACTTCCGACGCCGATGGGTGTGGCTCATTCCCCTGCTGATAGGTCTGTCCTGGCTATGGACATTAGGTACAACCATCTGGCGATTCGGCTTTATCCACGATCCGGACCAGTTGTGGTTTTGGGATAGATTGCACTCCGTTTTGGGGCTGCTGATAAATTTCAGCACGGCCGCCGCTATATTGTTACTTGGCCTCGTGCTGACCCATCGCCGCTCCAGAGTCCGTGATACCTCTCCGCCAGCCTAGGCCGTCGCTACGCTGACCATTTGTGCGTTTCACGCCACATCGCCCGTCCAGTTGGTTGTAGCGAGAGCCCACCCGCGATTCCCAAGGATGCCACCACAACCTTTCGCCAGTACCCCAAGCCACAGTAGGCTAAAACATGAGGTCATTGGCGAGAGTAAGAATCCGATAAGGCTTGCTTCGTCACTGTGCCCCTTGAAGCTTGGCCAGGCATGATGTTCAAGTTCCACAGAAGGTCTGGTGAACCACCTCATGAGGCTCAGGGGGGCGTCGGTAGGGCAGATTCCGAGGTTCCTCATCCCAAGGTGAAGCAAGCACCTCCAACAGTTTTTCGAGCGGATTGAATTCACCTTCAACCGCTGCCTCGAGCACCGATTCCACGAGATGATTTCTCGGAATCACAGCGGGGTTCACCCGCCGCATTGCTGCCGCCCGCACCGCAGGGGAGGTGGTTTCCTGGGCGAGACGCGCGTGCCAGTTACCAAGCCAGTCATCATTACCGGCAACCCCGTCATGGAGCACTTTACCTAGCCCATTGTCCATCCCCTCCGCCGCGTCACAAAGGGCACGAAAGGTATTGGTGAAATCAGCGCCGGTCGCAGCCATCGCCTCGAGCAGCGTATTAATGAGGCTGCTATCATCAGGCTGGGCCTCGAACAGGCCCAGTTTCTTCCGGAAGCGATCAAGATAGGCTTGCTCGAATTGCCTAGGAAAGGTATCAACCGCCGCCTGAACCTCCTCGACCGACTTGCCTTCGTTCCCGTCATCGAATATCGGCAGCAACGACTGCGCAAAGCAGGATAGATTCCAGTGGGCGATGCGTGGCTGGTTGTTGTAGGCGTACCGCCCTCGGGTGTCTATCGAACTGTATACAGTTTCCGGATGGTAGGTATCCATGAATGCACAGGGGCCATAATCAATCGTCTCACCAACGATCGATGTATTATCGGTATTCATTACACCGTGGATAAAACCGATACCAAGCCATTGTGCGATAAGATCGGCCTGCCGGGAAATTACTGAAAGAAGCAATTCCCGATAAGGCTGCTCACTCTCCGCTACTTCGGGATAATGTCGATCGATGACATAGTCGGCAAGGCACCTGATGCCCTCGGTATCCCCGCGCGAGAAAAAATACTCGAATGTCCCGATGCGCACATGGCTGCGGGCAATCCGAGTGAGCACGGCGCCGGGCAACGCGGTTTCACGATAAACCGGCTCGCCGGTGGCAATTGCGGCAAGCGAACGTGTAGTCGGAATACCAAGCGCATGCATGCTCTCGCTAACGATATACTCCCGTAAAACCGGTCCCAGCCACGCACGACCGTCCCCGGTACGTGAAAATGGCGTCCGCCCGGCACCCTTAAGCTGAATATCGAAGCGCTCACCCCGCGTGTCGAGAATCTCTCCGAGTAGGATGGCCCGCCCGTCGCCAAGCTGCGGAACAAAACCCCCAAATTGATGACCCGCGTAGGCCATAGCTATCGGCTCAGCACCGTCCGGGATTGAATTCCCCGATAACACCTCTAGCCCTTCGCATGAGTTAAGCCACGCAGAGTCGAGCCCCAGTTTGGTGGCAAGCTCCAGGTTGAGTTTGATCAGCCTGGGTCGGGAAACCGCTACCGGTGACTGCCTAGCATAAAACCGCGCGGGCAACCGTGCATATGAGTTATCGAAGTAAATGCTCATTCTGCTTCCCCCAAGTATAAGTCACCTGGCACGCTAACTGGCTGAATGGGAAAGCACCTGTTGTCTGACATCGATCTGTACCTCTTGGCAGGTTTGATTCATCAATTAAAACCCAAGACGGACGTGTTTAGAACCTATCTCAAAATTAGCGAACGACTTCGAGACCAGGAAAAACCGGCCGAAAACGCGCTGTTTACACAGAGTAAACGAGCATTTGAGGCAGATGTTAACGCCGTATCGGTGGCGTGCAGCAATCTTGAGATAGGTTCTAGTTCTGAAACACCGGAATCAGATCGCAAGCCTTGCCATCTGCTGTCCAAAGATAAAGCCACGAAGTCATCGAGCAAAAAACGTTTTGCGTGCCTTCTGTTTCAAATCATACCGCTCTGGGCCTGTGGCAGAATATTGCCGATATAGCCTCGCCTTCACCCATTCGTCAAACTGTGGCAAAAAATTGAAAGGCGACGCTAGATTATCACAGCATCTGCCCTTTTACCTTCAACCCTCGATAGCCAGAGTAAGATACAATTAAGATCCAACCGCGTTAGGTTTTGGTGTCGGCTGGCGTGTGTTCCTCGAACATTATACAGGTGACCAACGATATCCCCGGTCCAATAGACAACTCACATAGCGGTTTGCAAAATGCGCTTTTTCCTCCCTCGAAAGCTCCCAATACATGGCTGCTGCCCAATCAGCCTTTGCTCGATCAAATAAAATCCCGGACAAACTCAATTCGCCTGTGCGCGTAGGCCGATAATACCTGTCGATTCTTGCATACCCGAAAAAGTACGGGCCTGAAGTAAAGTAATCCTTTGCATCAATAGTGCCTAGTCGTTGCATATTCTCGGTCGATATCGGGCCACTCGTGACGTAAGCGTATTCGAGGCATTCAAAGATATTTTGCAGCCTTGTGCCATAGGGGGTACTGGAAGGGGCCAGGAGTGTGCCGCTTTCTGGATGAGTTTCATCTTGAACCACTGGCGGGGAAAATCCTCGTGTACGCCACACTTCTATCTGGGCGTATTTGAAAAAATCCTCACCGTCACAAGGTCTGATCAGTGACAAGTCTGCATCTCGCTCCACTGCCAATTGACGTGCCGTCCACTCCCATTCGGACCCAAATAGGCCTAGAAATACGCTTTTTCCCATAACCGCGGTATCAACGTGGTCGGCATCTTGGAACGGTGATTCGGCCGCCTTATCCACATCACTACAGTGCTGATCGGAATGCATAAGACGAACATGTTCAGGTGGAACCAATTCTCTTTGGCTTACCGTTTGACAGCCCAATATCGGGCATACCAAACCCACTATCAAACCAATAGCCATGATCCCGGATTGGCTGGATATAAAAAGCGATGGATTCATTATGCTCGCTTACCTTGCATTCAATGGGGTAGCTTCGCCGAGCTCACCGCTAGTGCCTGCTAGAATCGGAGGTGCTTTCGATAGCGGATACGCAGTACATGGATTTCCTTATTGCCCGAGATAACGAGCCGGATGTTTGCCCGTCATCAAATCCCGCACTGCTTCCGGACTTGGTGCGCAATCCCTATTTTCTACCTAACAAGAGCTCGTTGTGACTCGCTTAGCAGGCCGAATGTAGCATTGCCGTCTGCATGGTGTATCAGCAAGTAATACCTGAGCTTAACACGAGGTAAGTCCATGTGGCCCTAATAAGCTGCGTGGAACTCGGAGCGGCCGTAGCGTAATAGTGACGAAGGTATGCGCAGCGAGCGACCAAAATACTTTTCATATTATGCACCATGCTTCTCCGCCCATGATAAAGCCTCTTCAAGCCGATCATTCCCCCAAAAGAGTTCCTTTCCCACTAAATAAGACGGAGCACCGAAAATCCCTTCCTGTACCGCTTTTTCCGTTTGTTTTCGCAGTTGCGTCTTTGACTCCAAGGATTGGGCTTCGTTAATCAATTTGATGGGATTCACGACTAACTTTGAAAGGCAAGTTGATACCGTCTCGGGGCTGGATATATCCTGGTCGTCCGAAAAGTTTGCGAGATAAATCGCACGAACAAATTCAGGTATCCACGGTTCCTTAGAAAACCGACATGCCACCCGGGCTGCAAGTAGACCATTACGAGGAAATTCCGATGGACGGCGGAAGGGTATCTTACAAGCCATACACACACGTTCCACATCTCGCCACATATAGCGCCCCATAACTGGGTAAATATTAAATGGCGAGTCCTTCCATCCCTGCGCATGAAATATTGGGCCCAGCAAAAAGGGATACCATGAAACCTCTATACCCCGCTGCTTCGCTAGATTCTCAATACGCATTGCGGCAGGGTAGGAGTATGTGCTACCAAATTCAAACCAGAAATCGACTTTCATCAAATACACCTTTTTTACTCTGCATAACGCTCGCCATAACCGGCGGCGAAAGGCAAAGTGCAGCGTAATTTTTAACGTAATGAATTACCACATAGTTAAGCAGAAACAACCTTTTCATGGTTTGCGTTCCATCGGTTGCTGACCGGCGGGTGGCAACAGCTTACCGTAGACATGCTGAGTCTTTTCTCGTACATAGCCACAGGATTCGTAAAACGGATGCGATAGTGCCCGCACCACATTCGAACGGACGACTAACTTACTTCGACCCCGGGTAGCTGCCCAGGACTCGGCAGCGTTCAGCAGAGAAAGGCCAATACCCTGACGGCGGGAATTCATTCCAATAACCAGTCCATTTAGTTCGCTTCTGGCCCCACCTTCTAGGGTAAACCGGTCTTCGACATGTGCCCAACCCATTAGGGTATAACCATCTCCGGTTGCCACAATGACATGGTGAGCTGGATCGGCTATCAGCCTTACCAATCGCTCACGCATTTCATCGAGAGTGGTCGGATAACCAAGTTCGGACGCGAGACGCATTACCTCTGATGCATCATCAATTGTTGCAAGCCGGATCTCCATTTGTTTACCACCTAATGAATGACGTAGACCCCCCTGCCCCTATCGCGGTAGATTACCGACTGTCTGGGTGACCTTGAGCAAAAGGCAGAGGGTCCGTAACATGAATATTACTACCATCGAAATCGATCTGGTCAAGCATTCTTTCCGCCTGCTCGGCTAGGATGAATCTTGGCGGCCGGACGTCATACCTTCCGCGAGGACGGAAATGGCAATAACGGTATCGCCACGATCTGCAATATGCTTGCCCGTCCGAACTTGCGCATCGTATCGTTGTGACCCGCCGAGCAACAGGCGGTACTGGTACCGCACCCTGGCCGCCAAAGTTTGTCCGCTAGGGTAACCGACACGAAGCAGCACCGCTTGGTAGCGTCGGGGAGAGCGATAGCAAACAACCGTTATACATTATTATGTTTCATGGCTGTACCGCACTTCTACGCGCTCATCAGTGATTTCCGCAATAACCTTGATTCCACTTGTAAAGTAGAACGGTTCGGTTTCAACCACATTGCCAGTTATGAAAAGCACTCTAAACACTATCGCCCCTTCATCGTCTATATTCAACGGATAAGAGGATTTAGATTCGATCTTGCCGATGTGCTTTTCTATACTTCGCCATTTCGCGACAACCGATACTACCTCAGAGGTGTTGTTCACAACCTCGATCTCTGCGTCGAAAAATGATGGAGCGGCCAAAATCACTAGCGCCACGAAAAAGATTAGTGAAGCCGCCGTAAGCACATTGAAAATACGTCCCGTCATTGTGGAACATTACAATACAATAACGCCGCAAGCATTGACGCATTGGGTGTGCGGTAGCAAGCAAATTTGATTTGCATTCTTATGTGTTTCTAAAAAACTTTTCATTTGGATGAGACTCAATTTCTTCCCTTCTCTCCATATGACGTTTCTGCTGTTCTTTCTTAGCCTGTATTCGATGTCGACAACGCAGACATCTTATTGCTGTTGAGTTAATATCTCCTTTAACTATTTCATACCACCATTTTTGTTGCTTGGCTGTCCAAAGCTCCTTAGATCCGCAATCTTGGCATGTAAACGATCTATCTATGTAAAATTTTGGTAGAGGTCCGTAAGTATTGTTGTGTTTCAATTCTTCCCAATCCGCCATTACTGCATTGTTCGGGATTGTAATCGGTTTAATCAGAGTATTTATCGATAATTTCTCAGCACTCCGCCTTCGCTTTTCTCGAATTGCTAACCTTCGCTGTTTATTACGTTTCATATACAGAGATACATTAATTAGCACATTGCTAGGCCATTATGTTGTGACATCATCTATTGCCTTCGCTTCAACTTTCGATAAATACAACTGTGCATCCGCATCTGTGATATCGACTTGCCCACCAGACGCATTAAAGATTGATTTTGATCGAGCTTCAACGACCGGTTCATATTTACCACGCGCATAGGATTCCACAAGATCCTTTATGGCTACATGTACTTTTTTGTTTAGTTCTCCTATGTACTTGTTAAGTTCTTGCCACCACAAGCGCACCCACCCCAATCGAAATACTCCCAGCAAGCTTTTCTACTAGCTCACCGCATCCTATGCGCCTGGCCCGCATGGCCGCATGGTGCGCGGCATAAGCATATCCAAGCTTTACCGAACCCACCGTTACGACCGTCATAAACGCAATTGCCGCAACACCACCCAAACTAAGTTGCTCAATCTCAACGAATGAAGGCAATATACTCGCGTAAAAAAAGACCGCCTTCAAGTCGCTAAGCGTTAGCAGCAAACCTGCAAGATAGCTCCATAACAACGAACCATCTTTTTTATCAGGCTTCCGTGCAACTCCATTTCCCAATAGTAGCGATATACCAAACCATACCAGATAAAACCCTCCGATATATTTCGCAACTACAAAGTACTCGCCCAGCATCTCCGCTGCCAAGGTCGCTCCAGCAATCGCGAGAACCGCATAAAGAAGATCACCACTCACAACTCCAACCGCTGACGCTATACCACTGTAAAGACCAAATGTGGTGGAATTCGAAACAATCAACAACACGCTCGTACTCGGTACAGCGGCCATCACAGCCATGATGCCAAATAGCCCCATGAGTTCCACAAGATCCATTGCTCTCCCTATTTTTTCTTAACGGCTGCGGTAACCGGACCCAACAAGCAGCGCAAGTAACGAGCGGCGCGTTTTTTCGTCCGAATGTACATGTTTGTTAGCCCATATCTGTTCATCGGTAAATCTATTTCATACTTAACAAATACGTTTATATTGGTCGTTCACATAGTAGTGAGTAGTTTTTGTACACAAATCCTTCACTCTTCCTCAACTTCTCGCCTGCTATCATCACTAGTGGTTCCCATACTTTCTTCTTAGGAGCTATCGATACCGCGCTTCGCGAGATAAGAAGTTCAACGTCGGTAGAAGCACCTTATTTTGTGTGCACTACGATTATTGGCTTAATATAATGCTCTGGTTTGTGAATTGATAAATTGCGAGTTGCTTGAAGTTTAGCCAAGCCTCGGACGATGTATTAAATACTCAGAGCATTAAACAACCCATATCTGGAGATACACACCGTTTTCCCAAACAATTTCAACGATTCGCTACACAAGAATACTAATATACGTTTCGATTCTTGCCATCGTAAAATATGGCGCCGTTGAAGAATAGTGAAAATACTATGGAATCCTATGAAATCTTCTTTCAGCACTAGTCTATTTCCTGACCGTGATTTCAGATCATCCAACAATTCTTCAGCATTAAGGGTTTCCAATCTGTATAGGACGGCCTCAATAACTGAGGACGGAAACCGATTGTTTCGACATCAGAAAATGCTGTGGTATAAATCAAATGTTACCCGGTTTTCGTAAGGAAAGAATCAAATGATTGATATTGATGCTTTCACGGCATCCCGGCATTTTTTTTATAACGGCGTGTATTAGGCACGACGCAGGGCACCGTCGCATTGGGTACGGCAAACTACTTGACTACATAGTAGGCGATAGCAACCTTTCAACAACCCACAATAACTAGAATATTTCATCCGCAGCACCTGCGAAATTTTTTGGTTCTGGTATATTTTTCTTTTTTGCTTTCTCTAGGGCCTTTCGATGATCCATATCGGCAGGAATAAAACGAATGATCTTTCCCAAGCGTTTCGCGGCTATTAATTCATCTCGAGCTACTTCACCGCCCCCAATTCCTATTAAAACATCACTGTTTTCAATCATCGCGGTTGATGTCGGCGACAAGGTATCGCTATTTTCAATATAACCACCCCAAGTCGCATCTTCTATATAAAATACGTAATCGACACAATCGGACAATTTGGCACCGTATTTTTTTGCTTGTGTGGATACAACCCCTGTCGTAGTAAATCCTTTGCCCTTAGCTAGATCATAAACCGCGCCTATACCTTCTGGCGTCGCCCCAATATTAATAAGTACTCGAGACGGATTGAATTCGTCTAGAATTTGCGACGCTTTTTCAAGCATATCAGTCCTATTTTCGTATTCTGCCCCAGAATAGCCAACGAACGTAACAACTAACTTATTCTGACTTTCGAAGAATCGTTTGACTTCTTTAGGACTGGCATCCATTACGACGGTTTTCACCGTACACGCCAATACACTTGCAGGTAAAATCCAGAACAAACAACTCACAGTAAAAGAAAGTGGAATTCTTATCTTCCGAAAAAAATCAGTTATCATTATAATCTCCTTTGCTGCTCGTAGAGGGGTCCTTATTGCCTGCCTTACGCCGTAATAAGCGACGCGGAGCAGCAATGCTGAAAAGCATCCGAGTGAGCGGTAGCGAACCACGTTTACCGCGCTGCTAGCAATGCTATTACCACAATGCGGGATTGCGTAGTGATTTCACGCACAATAACTCACCCACTATTTCATTTTCCTTTCCTTCCTTCAGTACAAGTGCCTGCCAACCAAAAGGGTACTGCAGTTTGTAGGGTGGTGAAAATCTTGTAGCTGCATCTGCGCTAAACCCATACCTCTCGTAATAACCCGGATCACCATAGACAATAATAACATTCACAGCTTTCTCTCTAAGTTGTGTAATGCCACGTTCTATAAGCTTCTTTCCGACACCACACTTTTGATACGCTGGCTTCACTCCCAATGGCGCCAAGATATAACCAGACCAGTTCGATTCGGATCTAGCTGTTACAGGTGAAAAAGCGATGTGCCCTACTATCTTGCCACTCGCTTCGGCAACCAAAGCGATTGTTTCAGGGCTTGTTTCTTCTCCCAGTAAACTGACTGCAAGGCTCGCAACAATATGATTCTCCCTTTCTGGAAAAGCGAGCATATAGACATCATGAATATCACCACAATCATGATCTGTTGCGGAACGGATACCTGTCATTTTTTGTTGTTACCCACTTGAATAAAACACGACGCAGCGTGCCATCGTGGAGAGTGAAGCGAACTACAAGAGGTATTTATTATATCGACTTTACTCACTATCTCTCCATCACCGCCAACTTTGCACCAAGCGCCACAAACAACCCGGCAAACACACGCTGAATTCCTTGAATGAGTTTCGGCGAATTTGACGCGTAGAAGCAAACCCTCGCAGCAAGAAGGCCATAGCCAACGAACACGATAAACGTCATAAGCATGAAAATTCCACTTAAAATCAACATATGCACCACTGGTGATCCAGTATCTGTAGGCAAGAACTGAGGCAGAAATGCTAAAAAGAAGATAGAGAGTTTCGGATTCAGGATGTTGATCAAGAAAGCATGAGTCACAATCTTTCCGAAACCTATTTCACTCTGTGAGGAATGGAACTCAATGGACCCAGATTCTTTCCACATTACCCAAGCCAAATATGCCAAGTAAAGTACTCCACAAACCTTAAACATCTGAAATGCCATAGCGCTTGCATGCAGGATCGCCGCTAAGCCGAATACACTGGCCATTAGATGAGGGACGATGCCAGCCGTACACCCAATAGCGGAAAAAATACTTGCTCTGGCACCTTTCGTTAATCCAGTAGAAACCGTGTATATGACGCCAGTTCCCGGCATTAGTACAACGATGAGCGACGTAACAAGAAACTCTGCAATCATCACTATTCGTTCCCCTTGTGCAGTATGGGCAGAACGCATATGCTCAGCCGATACGAAACCGCACAACAGTTTGTCGGTCGGTTGGAGCGCTTTGTTGGGCGGCAGCTAAACAACGACTAGATCCGCTTGTCGATAAAGTCCATCAATCGAGTTTGTATGGATGTGATATCGTTTCGATCCTTGAGTGATATGTAAATACCTCCTCCGATGTCAGCAGGCATCTTCGCACCTTGCTCTCGAATAACGAGAACCCGATCTCTACCCTTAGCTTGCATGAATATGCCCATTTCGAAGATGACATTGTCACGCGGCGCTGCGTAGTTCTCTTCTCCAAGAAACTCATCGTCCTTCGTGAGAAGCATGATGGCGCCGAGGCAGCTATGCGAGGCATCTACCAATTCCTCAAGAATTGTGGAGCCAGGAGCAAAATCCAACTCCCAATCGCGAATCGAAACGCCACGTGAGGATAGAAACTTGCTAATGTCATTAGCTGTTGCTCTTGCCTTTGAGCTGTACGCAAGGAAAACATCATTAACGCGCTTAACTGCTTGAATCCACGCTTCGATCTGCGGCTTCGCGTAAGGCGAATCAAGCCAATCTGGCCCAGCGCCTGGCTGAGCGGACAGAATGAGTTGGCCTCCTCCAGACCAAGTGATCCCATCAGCGGCCACATTAGTCTCCGTGATTACGAGAACTTCCTTACGAAGGGCAACTGCAAAGGCGCCCTCAAAGTGATTCCACACAGTCGGCAGCGCCACACCAGCTTCTCCTGTCGGGTCTGACCATCGTGCGAACGCCATGATAAGGACTCCGTGGCATCGATTCATGATATCGTGAGCCGCACTGAAGGTGTATGGAGACCTGAGCGGAAGACCCGATACGTGGAATTCCTGCGGATCAAGACCGTTTGTGCGGAGCTTGTCGAGCATTGCATGCTTTAGGACTCTTTGCGATTCACTGAGATTGTGGTCGCGAGGGACACTAAGATATACCCGCTTTAAACGCTCCAATTCATCCTCCCCTAGATGTTAAAATACCAATAACGTTGGTCGAGCTACGAACGCCAAACACCACAGTAAACGGCACGAAGCAGCAACGCTGCGGAACGTCTGAGTGGGTGATAGTGAGCAATGTTTACCGCTTGGTTAGGGCTGCTTTTTCTCAATCAATCTGTTCATGTTTTTGGCTCGTAAACTTCCAAAATAGAAATTTTTGGCGGTGCCATTATAATCCCCGCAAGCTTTGGCATTATCTTTTCACGAATTGACGCTCCTGCCGCCTCAGCATCCGCTTTAGTCTGCCAGACTGTAAAAGAGCCGTAATCTGTTTCCCCTTCCGATACTGTATATGTTGCACTTACAAATCCTTTCAAGGTTTTTGTGTGGCGATAAATTTCGTCAGCCATCTCTTCGATTAATTTTCGGCTTTCTGGTTTTGCTTCAAATGTGAAATGTCTTGAATACACTCTATTATCTCCTCTCTTTTTTATGTTTTTCCTAACTTGGAAACCTAAGCCCCCCTAAACGGAAAGCGTTAGCGAGTCCGGTGGAGACCACGTTTTTGTGGCCGGAAAAAATTATCGGCCTTGTTATCCATGCATGGCAATCTCCGCGATTTTCTGAGCTTTTTCCATACTAATGCCATTGGTTTGATCGTGGTAAAGCTCATGATCTGTTTCGTGTAGACAAAGATACGGGCGCGCGCCGTCTGCCCGCGGATGAACATCAGTAGCCAGTGAATGCGTGGACTCATAGTATGGCAGTGCGCTACAAAACCAACCAAAATACACACGCTCCAAGTCCGGTTCCTCCCACGTTTCAAGATAGTGCTCGTAGCTCTCTTTACTTAGAGACACCCATACACCCCACATAAATGGCTCAGAAACACCATGAATAGGTATTTCGATTACAACCCTTGCAAAATAGTGTTTTCCATCTTCATCTGTGTAATAGCAAAGATCTTCGCCGATTCTTCCCTGCTCTTTGGTTTCGTCAGATTGCCCCAACCAAGGATCAGGAGCTTTAAAACCGAAGCTTGGAGATCCCTCGTGTTGCTTCCCGCAAGATGAACATTTAAAGCTAAAAACTCCTGCCATAAATCTAATTCTACTTGTTGGCTAACGTTGTGCTAACCGGCGCAAAGCAGTAACGCCGCGAAGCAAACGATGTTTACCGCATTGTTATGTATTTCTCTGTTTGAGTGTATGCTAATTGATCACTGGTAGCACCACCGCCACATGCTTTACTTGACGCGCAGCCTCATTACCTGCACATCGCTGGCGCTCCCGGGTAATTCTTGACTTGAGCACGTGATTTGCATTGCCACTTGCCATTTACCATGACTTCGCACTGGGGGCACTTCATGGTAGGTGACGGGATCTGCACAGCGGTTGTGTGCCCGGATTTCTGAGCAGGTACAAAATACTGAACTGAACCCTGCCTCTTTTGGCTGACTATACCCAACTCTTGTTTGGTTGCTTCGTCGAGCCTACCGGTAGGTGTAATGGCAGAATCCTTTTGAAACTTCATTATTGCAGCACGTGTTTGGGTTCCCATGATTCCATCTACAACCCCAACATCGTAACCCTTGCTAGTAAGCTTCTTCTGGGCTTCTAGTGTTGCACTGTCAGCAAATGCAATACTCGAAATCACTGCCAATAGCAAACTCACCAAAAATATTTTGAGCATTTGAACTTCCTCTTATTGAATTTGCGTAACGTCAGCCATAACCGGACACAAAAAGCGGGACGCAGCGTAGCTTGTTGGGATCCGTGTTGATGGCATTGTTAGGCCAATGCTTACTTCAGCCTTTGCGGTGGAATTGGTTGCTTATCAGTCGATTCCAAGTCCTTATCCATACATGACCATTCCGGAGCACTGCTCACCCAAATATTCATCGTGGGACGAATTGATGAGGGATCTGATAATGTTCCTGCCCGTACAACCGTAAACTCAGGTGTGGTAGAAGAATTGGAAAATAGGTGCGTTCCGCACTTCGGACAGAATCGCCGCACCATCCTATCTCCACTATCGGCCATGTTGACAAACTGTTCCAACTTTCCAGAATGATTGATCGATTCTGTTGGGACTAGAATATTTACTGTCCCATTCGCCGCTATTTTCTGACAATCTTTACACCAGCATATTCTTACCGCCATTGGCTCTGAAGATATGCTATACCGAACTTCTCCGCAAAGGCATGAACCTATTCTTCCACCCATTTTATTTTCTCAAATTTGTATATACGAAGGCCTAACGACAAAGCTGTGCGGCGCAAACGAAGCGTTGCGTAGTTTGTGTCTGACAATCGCCTGTATTGACGTTGCCAATTGTAGATCTGACCCAGGTGGATACCGAGTTCCCTGGCTACTTCCGCGGTTGTGGTATCGGGCGCATCCGACCGACACACCGCCCCCCGTCGAAAATCGTCGGTGTAATGGTTATATTTCCGCTTCGTCTTTCGAGTCATCTATAGATCCTCATTAGCTGCCAATGAGGTGTCTACTTTTCATGGGTAACTTGGAAACCTAACGACTAAGCTCACCGGCAGTAAAAAGTGTCGCAATTTGGAACTCAGCGAAAAATTGCTTAGCTTTTTGCTGTCCGGTGCAGCGCCATGCTCGCGATTTATTTTGCACGAGCCCTACCACTCATTCTAAGAACGCCCCGAATATTCATGGTCACTTGTAGCATTCTGTGTTTGTCCCCAAGGATACATCCTCGGAACGATAACTGTAAATAGTGTTGCCGCTATTATTGATATCGCTGAACCATAAAGGAAAACCTGCCAAGTATTTGGTTTAAGCGCGCCCAAGGCAATAATGAGAAACAACATTGGAAGATCTAGATAGTGTGTAAAGGTTGGCATGAGCTTTGCTCTTTCATTTTCCAATTCCCGAGTGATCTCTCCTCCCTCCAAGGCATTTTGAGTCATACGCCTAAGCTTCATAAAATACAGTCTCGTAACTGTATTACCTTCAATAAATTCAAAAGCGAAAAGAATAATCATTCCAGTGAGCCAAGGTACGTTGAGGAAATCCCAACCCCCATAATATTGGATAGTAAACCAGGCACCTGAAACCAGCAGAATTAATGCCCCTGGAACTACAACACCATCATAGAAAACGGCAATGTAGCGGACAGCCTCAGAGAAGCGAATTAGATCTCGATGTTGCCTTGATCGAAGATCAGTAAGCCACACGCCGACCAGGCCAGCACCCATTAGTACCGCGCCCAATATATGAAAGTATTTTAATAGTGAATATTCCACGTGGTTCCCTGTTTATCACTAACGACTTGCATCAGCTGCAGGCAGCCCGGAGCGGCGCCTTGTTCAACAATTAAGCGCAGCGAAATGCACAAAACACCGCAGAGGGTTGACTGCCGGCTAGATGCAATTGTTAGAAGGTACTTCCTTATTCATTTTTCAGATATCCTGCCCCTGGTGTACTCTAAACATTTTTCTATTTCTTTTGGATCAATTTCTTCATGCGTTTTCGATCTTATAGAAAGCTGAATCTTTCCCTTACTATTTTCTATTTCTAATGACTCTACCTTTTTATATTCCTGGGTCGGACAAGAGCATCTTCCTTCTCGGCACTCGTCAAACGCCTCAAGCAGTTCGGTCCTCTGATCTTCTATATCTTCGATCTCTATTTCTATACCTTTTTCATGACTGATAATCTTTGATTTCACGATAGTATTTCCTATATATATACTTCTAACATTAGTGGTAACCAGCGCGAAGTAGCAACGCTGCGAAGCGTCCGAGTGAGCGCTGCGAACGACTTGGTTGCATTGTTATGTATGTTCACGCTGCAGACAGATGTTTAACCCGCAACTCTTTTCGATGTTGTTCGGTTCCCCAAAGATCGTACTGAGTTTGCTGGTTCAGCCAACTCTCAGAAGAGGCAGTAAATGCGATCGACAACCGAACAGCCATCTCAGGACTAATACCCGATTTACCATTAATAATGCTCGAAAGCATTTTACGACTAACCCCCAAAGCTTCCCCAGCCTCTGTAACAGTGATACCAAGCGGCTCAAGGCAAAGCTCGTTGATGATTTCTCCAGGGTGTGGAGGATTGTGCATCAGCAGGATATGGCCTCTGTGATAATCGTCGTAATCGACAGCTTCCGCATGCGCACCTACCTCTGAATTTGAATGTGACACGCCAGTTGCCACTAACTCTAACTGACCAGATCTCTTTCCGATCTCCCGTGAGTTGATACAAGTACAACCCCGGAAAATCCATATTGACATGCGAAATTGATGCATGTAGGCGACCAAGAATTAGCCTTGACCGACTTGCGTGCTTCGCTTGAATTCCGGACTTTTCCCGGAAATAAAAAAGAACTCCAGGCCCTTGTGCTTGAAACTCTGAATCATAAATCATGGCGTAACCCGTCACGTTACACTTTAACTACATTTTTTTACACATAACGTTTCGCTAACCAGCTGCGGAGCGGCTGAATGAGCGATAGCGAACGACGGTTACCGCATTGTTAGCTGCCTTTATAGACTGAAGACCTATGACCGATTTTGACGATCATGATGACAAGTTCACTTTCTCGAATTTCATATACTATTCGATAGACTCCCTGCCTGACACGATACCGTTCTTGCGCGGAAAGTTTTACGCAACCTTCCCCTCGTGGATCTTCGCGTAAAGCCTCAATCCTTTTTAGGATACGCGCAACATCCTTTTTTGGGATGCTCAGTAGATCTTTTGCAACAGATTTTTTGAATAAAAGCTCATAACTTGCCATGCGATTTTAAATCTTTTAGCAGGGCCTCGTAGCTCAACGTAGGTTCAACGGCACGTTCTTCGAATGCGTTCAAATCTTCTTCATCTTCGCGTAAGACTAACCGAACAGCTTCATTAACCACCTCAGACACAGATTGATGTGTATTTGCTGCCTTAATCCGCAAGGCGTGGTGGATTTCTGGTTCGAAGTAAATAGTTGATCTTTTTGACATTCCGCTCATAGCATGTACCTCCTAGCTCTAAGGGTAGCGCTACAACGTTATAACGTCAACGCGGGCTTTTCTGCAGCTGACGACCTGCATCAGCAGAAGGCAACCCGAAGCGGTGTTTTGTGCAACAATTGAGCGCAACGAAATGCACAAAACACCGTAGAGGGTTGACTGTCGGCTGGATGCGCTTGTTAGGGCTTAAATGCTTGAATATCTCCAGGATTTCTTAGCATTTTATTGACCTCGTCAAGATGCAGCTCTTCTTCTACAATCATTTCTCTTGCATACTCTTCAAGAAGAACTGATTTTCCGTCTTTGACTACCTCCAGTAGCTCGTAATAAGAATCAGTTGCTGCTTGTTCATGTTCCAAACTTTCCCGAAGAATATCACCGATGTCGTGCTTTTCTGTTTCCAGTAGAGCACCGATTTTTAGTGATGGATGGCCACCTAAAAGCGTAGCCATTTCTCCCGCTTTATGCGCATGAACTAAGCCTTCTTGTGCGTTACTTTTCATCCAATCAACGATGGGGATTCTGTTATAACCGAAGACCATTAAAGAATAATGGGTATACCGGACTACGCCAGCCAGTTCCAGCTCCATTATCTTGTTTAACAGTTCGATTGCCTTGTTTTTATCGGTATCGTTCATATCCATTTTCTCCAGTGGTTCTCTATGGCTAGGTTATCTATTGGCTTAGCCAGCACCTTTACCGGAACTACAATTTTTCTTACTTCATTCTCGGTGCAACTCATACTCAATCTCCATAGGTTACAAAAGAGCCTATAATGTAAATGAGAATCATTCGTAAATAAAGGTGTTTTTTAGCCCTAACGTTGTGCTAACCAGCTGCGGAACGTCTGAGTGAGCGCAGGGAACGACGTTGAGCACCTTGTTGGGCGATTACTCACGCTGATATTTTGAAAAATACCATGTTCCATAAACACACGTTTGCTTTAAAACGGCTTTCAATATCTTGCACCGATCTTGCTACTACTCAGACTGCATCAATTGATCAGAACAACGATATCTGAAAATCCCGATATGTTTACTACTGGTATTTCTACTGCAGCCTTGAATTCCATTCTCATTTTGAACACTCCTATGTTCTCTCCAGCTTAACTACCTAATTTGGCCGCCTTTCAACAGCCCACCTTCCCATTTTTTCGCGTCAGCGTGGTACGCCGCTAGATAGCACTTACGGTTTTGCGCGCAGGTCTGGTGGAATGATGGGTCGGGTGTTGTTTTCACTAGCGTACCACCCAGCCACCGCAAATAGGGAATACTTGCCCGACAAAGCAATTCGCCTGTTCGCCACAAAGATAGGCAGCAAACTCTGCGTCTTCCTCGGCGCCCACGAGACGACCGAGAGGAACCTCCCACTTTAGCCGTTCCTGGAATCTTGGATTGCTCTGAACCTCGGGTGGAAAGTAGGTTGGGTTATCGACGAAGTTCTGCGCGATTGCGTTCACTTGAACGTTGTGTGGAGCGACCTCCACGCCTACGGCCTGAACATAGGCAAGCTGGGCACCACGGGCAGCACTGTATGTCGAAGTGCGCTTTATTCCGCGCAATGCCGATGCGCTGCCCATTACGAGAATTTTTCCCGAACGGCGCGCAATCATGGATGGCAAGACAGCACGAAATAGTCGCGGAACGGGATGCACAAGAGCAGCGAAAGTGTCATTCCACTCCCCTTCTGAGACTTCCGTGGCGGCAGTTGTTGGCGCGGGTATTGATAAGTTGACAACGAGGATATCGACATGCCCCGCCTCAGCAACAATCGCAGCAGGTGCTTCTGCGTTCACGAGAGGGTCGGTGTTCGGGAGAACTGTGGCACCGTGGTTGGCGAACACTTCGCAAAGGACGGGCCCCATGAATGCATCAGCATGGGTGATGAGTGCCCGCTTGCCTTGAAGAATTTGCTTTGTCATGATTTTTGCTGTCCCGCAGAGACTGTGATTATTGAGACGCCCAACGTTGCCTTCAGCGGGCCAGTCGCGTTAGCGACTGGGTCCACTGAGAGGCTTTGTTGGGCCATTTTTCACTGCGATGTCTATTATACCAATGAGTTTTGACTCCCCTTCTTCGCAATGTTGCTCGAATTCCGCTGCAAAACGAATTGGGGTGTTAGAATCCAAGAACTCAATCTGCGTGATATCGAATTTTCCCGAGATACGGTTGCACCCGCGACCGGCTCCTGAAATATCTATGCCTGGTTTCACCGGATTATTGAATGCCGCGCGTTGAGCTGACCAGTATTCACCAACCGTTAATTCTTTGTCTCTTGGGGCGGCAAAATCGAAGCTCCAGTGATCATCACCCTCAAAGTTAATACTTATCGAATTTTTGTCGCCAACTATCGAAAATATCCCATTTTTGTCTGAAAAATTATGCTCCTTGCCTTGGCCTATATAATCACTAGGATCGCTTGTAAATTTTACATATCCATTGGCTGGCAAAGGCCCCCTGGATTCTGAAATAAGGGCGTCTTCATTAGGTACTTGTTCGGGATCGGGACCTTGGCTTCGAAAGACCATAAATGAAATAACCAATATAATCGAGCCTAACGCAGCTGCGACCATAAACCAAAGTTTTCGCTTTTTTTTGCGCTGGATGCTTAACAGTACTTCGGCCGATTGCCGCACTTCAGCAGCAGGGCTTCCTTTTACGGATAAAATCGTTACCGCAGTGAGGTAGTGCGGAATATCTCGTGTTGGAATAGACTCGAGGTTGACGGGCAAAACTCTGTTTACCGGGCTAGGCCATTTCCTTCGTGCAAACGCAAGTTCGGTTAGGGTATACCTTCCCGGCGCAATAGATGCCTCTGATATTAAGAATATGAACAGATCGCACTTCATTATTGCCCGATAAATACGGTCATGGTAATCGCCGCCGGGTGGTAAGCTATTTTCATCGTAGAAGACTTCGTATCCTGCGCTAGATAACGCGAGCTGAATGGGTTCAGCGATTGGCTTGTCATCTGACGCATGACACAAGAAGATGGTTGTCATTTACAGTTTCAGTTTAAATTTATTGTCGTGCCTTTTATTGGCCGAACATTGTACCCACTGGCCCAATCGGAAAGGAGCCGTTTTACCGTAAAATGAGCGCAGCAAATGCACAAAAAGCCATGAAAGTTTGGGCGTCAACTGAAGCAAATTGTTAGCTGCTTTTAGTCCCTTCTGCATAGTTGTAGCAAGTTGTCGACGTTCATCAATGCCTTTGGGTGGCTTGCACCACCAACCAATATGCAATCGATCCCTGCGCTTCTTGCGCCTCCAAGATCTCTCCGCGGTGAATCGCCAACTACAACAGCTTGTGAGCCGGAAACCCCAAGTTGACTGAGTATCCACTCAAACGGCTTCGGCGACGGCTTTACTATGCCATGATCGGATGAAAACGAGATGGCCGAAAATAGACCGGTGATACCCGCCCTCTCGAACTCTTTCAACCACGCTTGTTTTGGAGACCAGATGTCGATAACCGCTGCCAGTGTATAGCGTTTCCGTAATTGGTGGAGTATAGCCGCGTATTCATTGGGTATATAACCGAGTTCGTGGAAAGTGAAAGTTTCAATAATTTTTTCAATTTCACCTTCATCCAAGAGATCTCCAGCCACTGCGAGGATTGCACTCTTTAGGGAAGGGAAGCAGCACCGATAGTTTTCGTCCGTGTATCGGACTTCCAGATATTCATACGCGGCTCGCACAATACGATTAATTTCACTGCGTGAAATATTTCCACCTAATCTGCGATAATAGACCGAATAATCTTCTGACTCTCCGAATCTGTCTTCTCCGAACATGAACGTACCGTTCATATCAAGGAGAATCGCCTCTCTTCCTGAAAGCATGCTACGACTCGACTCTATCGACAGCTAACGCCACCATAACCGGCCCTGCAAAGCGGAGTGATTTTTGTGGCAATATACGAGCTTGCGAGCGCCAGAAAAACCGCGCCAATTTGCAGGGTCCGTGTTGATGGAATTGTTAGGCAATTCGATTCTTTCAATACAGCTATTCAGTATTGCTCGTAACATTGTCGCCGGGAAAGATAGGAATATCGTACGGCGAAGGTCGTCCTTTGCCCTTTTCAACTAAATCACGAAGGCTAAGCAAATACACAGGCCACTTTGTATTGAAATAGAGAAAATCGTCTTCCGAAGCAATTGGACTGCTGTGCGTTAGCGTAAGGAAGGTTTGATTATCGTCTTCCATTAACTCGAAATGAAGTTTCGAATTTCGCCACGAACCAGGACCGTCTGGGCAAACGATGGTAATTGATGAAGTTGGATGCACTGATTCTACGATAAACTTCAAAGTGACAACGCCACCGAACCCTAATTGTAGCTTTTCTCCCTTCGCGCACATTCCAGAAGCCGTAGTCGACCACCACCCAGAAAGGCCTTCTGCCTCAGTTAACGCCCAAAATAATTTTTCAGGTTTTCCGAGAATTCCAATTCGATGTCGAATCTTTGTCAATTTTGCGCATCCCTAATGTTCTTGTGACGCCACTAATTGCCTAACGTTCAACATCAGCCGAACTTAACGCAGCGCGGCGTTTGCGCAATAATGGCGAAGCCATGCGCAAAAAGCCACGCAGTGTTCGGCGTCCGCTGGAATGACTGGTTAGCCACTTAGAACTCGTGTTCTTCGACGATAAAGGCGCATGACCTTGAGTGATCGATAAAATTGCTCTCATCTTCCTGCAAGGCCGCTCCCAGCTTCTGGCCTTCAGGTGAACTCATGCCCTCAATCAGTGCCTGCTCCGACTCAAACCAAACCTCAGCAACGCCATCATATTCCGGCTGCATACCTCGGGAGTTCTGCAGACCTTCGTTCAATGAGCTACTCAACGTATGCGACTGAACATACTTTTGCGCACCCATTGTATTTGCGTTACTCATGAAAAATGGACCATGACTGTTCTTCCAGTATTCTTGAAATTGCCTCCGAGACATACCTGGCTTTCTTGTGATGCACATTACGAACTTGATCATGATTTCTCTCTTCAAAGACTGGAATTTCTTGTTGTGGTTAACACCCCGCTAAACGGCGAGCTTTAGTGAGTCTGGTGGAGTCCATGCTTTTTTTGGCCGGAACGAATTTGAGCGGTTTATTATAACTCATTACGCTCCATAGCTTCTGCGAGCCTATTTGAGCCAACCGCTCTTAACCGTTTTATTACCTGTAACCTATCCTCAGGCGACCGATTTTGACTGAGTTTATACTTACACTGAATTTTATTGATTGTTACCTCGATACCAACTATAGCAGCCAGCATCGTTGGGTTATATTGAGGCTGCCATGCAGATTCAAAAGCAGATTCATATTTTTTAGTAAGAGCATTAACTATTTCTTGTAGCCTGCAGGAACTTCGAAATACCTTGCATTGCCCATAGATATGAACCGCCTGGTAGTTCCAGGTAGGTACACCTGGAGAGTTATACCAAGAAGGCGATATGTAATCGTGGGCGCCCTCTATAGTTATAAGGACTTCCTGCCCATCTATCTCGGCGTGCTGAGGATTTTGTAAAGCTAGGTGTCCGAGTAATTTAGATTTATCGTTAGACAGCAAAAAAGGCAAATGGGTGGCGAAGAATTTGTCGTTAACATTCGAAATAAGCTGACCAAAGGCATTTTTTTCAACGAAAGCAAATATTTCGTCTTTGTCTGTAATCTCAAAATGTTTAGGGATATACACAATCTTTCCTTGAATTATAACGCCGTGTTAAAGGGCGGCCGGTGCGCAGCGTCGTTTGCGCAAAAAAATGGCGAAGCCATGCGCAATAAGGCGCGGAGCAGCATCGCCGCGAAGCGTCCGAGAGAGCGATAACGAACGACATTCATCGCATTGTTAGCCGTGAACAGTCTAAATAAGTTATGGTAGACACACACCACCCTATATACCCTTCTTTCTTCTTCTATTCATACTTCCCGGCTCCGGCGTTCATTCAGAACACCAACATGCACCATACTTTATTACAACTCCAATCTTTATCTTTTCATCTACTTTTCCGATAACCACCCTTATGATACCTTCGCAAACTTTCAGCGCCTCAGCGCCGACTTCTTAAGCTGGATTTCCCCCGAAGTATTACAGAGCTCCTTCATCGAGTTCTAAACGATCTGTTTATGGACTATCAGCATCTACCTCTTGAGCCTGACTTCTTGGCTCAAAAGCGCGAAGCGCTATCAACGGCTAACGACTTGCTCACCGGCACATGCTGCGGAGAGCGTTTTTGTGTGATAATGGCGCGTAGCGACAGACACAAAAATGAACGTAGCAGTATGTGTCCCAGTCCGCAACTGGTTAGCCATGATTTCTCACCCCTTTCGACTTCCTGGCTAGCACGTTTGCAATTATTACGATAAACAAAAAAAGTATGTAAACAAGTATTACAACTATTTGAAAATAGAATGCCGTAATTCCTCCTTGATCACCGGAATATGCAGCGAAATACAAGGATACTAAGCTACCGATAATCGCGATTACTCCCCCAAAAATCCTATAGATCCAACACAGGGGTTGTACCAAATTAACAGACAAAGAAAACGTAAATAGATAGACTACAGTTGGGGTTACTAAGACTAACAATCCAATTATCATTACATGCTCTTCTAGTGCGTAATAACCAAGGCTAACGCCTCGCATCAGCGGCGCCAGCTTTGCTGGCGTCCGACTGTATGCGATTGTTAGCTGCTAAGGCACAATTTCGGGGTCACTTGGTTTCCAGGACTTGTCGAAGAATGATTCAAGTGGACCGTAGAGACGAAAGATGGTGTTCCAGCTCTTACCGGGTATGGTCTGGATCCAGTTGTTCTCCATTCCTCTCGGAGGTTTGGGGCTAAAGTAAATATCGTATGAACCATCTGCATTCGCCTTTACATCCCCAAGATTGTCCACGCCGGGAAAGCGCTGGTCAGTCTGTAGCATAGAACGGGTCTGATTGTCGTAAATCGTGAAAGACCAGAAGTCCTTTGCGGGCACGTCAGGTGGTAGGTGGATTTTGTAGGTATTGCTGCCGTCCAGTGATTTGCCATCCTTATCGAGATAGGCGATAAGGTATTGTGATCCCGCTCCGACCTTCTTGGTGGCCATGGCCGGAGTAATACCGGTGGCATAAAAATGCATGTAGACACGTCCGTCGTACAGGCGTTTGCCATCAAGGAGAAAGTCCCAGCGACCGAGGAAAAGCGGATTGGTCCATATACGATCGCCTGGGTAGACATACGCAATCTGCTCTTGAGGTCTTGCAGTGAGGGCTCGGGCGGTTACCGCCCCAATTTTTGCCACATCCTCGAGGATCGCTTTCTGCTTGGCTGTTGGCTTGAATGGTTGACCTTTCTCGATACCGATGGCTGCGAGCAGACCACGGATATCAGGATCAAGGCCAAGCAAGGTCTCGTCTTGAATCTGAGCGTTAAGTTCCTCCCAATAACCAAAATCCATGCGGTGGATGGTGTTGTTAGGTTTCCCGGAGGCGTTAACGAACGTCATCTCAGGAGGATTGTCTTTCTTTGAAAGCGGGTAAATTTTAAAGTGTTTTTTTGTCGCCTCGATTGCCGGCTTCGGTGAACCGTCCTCCTGGAAGCCACGCCATATCACCCAATTGCCCAAGGTGGGGGTGCGTGCAACATGATATCCGTCCGGGATGTCACCCTCGTAGGCTTCCGGAACAATCAAGAACTTCCCGCCCTTGCCTCGGTCAGGACCCGCATTCCCGAAATCAATCACGTACTGAAACCAGGCATCGTTGAGGAAACCCAGAACATTTGGGGGTGTCTCAATGACCATTGGCTCACTATCCACTTCGAGCCAGCTCGCCTGGTATACGGATACGGTGTTTGGCGTCAGCCAGAGTGCTTTTGAATCCATCAGATCGGCAAACTGGATAACGGTTGTATTCGGCGGGCCGAAGCTGCGCAATCCTTGCTCCAAGGCGTACATCGATGCAATTTGTATTGAGTCCAGGTAGGCGGCGAGCGCACGCTGGCGATAAAGATTCTCGTACACAAGAGCCGTCGTTTCGGCGTCAGGGACGCCGTCAAATCCCTTGAGCGTGCCAATTGATGTCTCGAGCTTGTCGGGCGTCTCGATGCCTTCTGGAATTTCAGTAGTCATCTTCATCTTAGGCGGATCAGCCGCCTTAAGGGCGAATAACGGCAAAGCAAACAAGGCACAGGTCATTAGAATGACGAGCTTCGATTTATCGATCATTTGGATATTCTCTGACAATAAATTTTTGAAGTTTAATGTGTGTATTTGCAGCTAACGCCGCAATAAGCG